>JAZUHM010000334.1:0-4659 GCA_045641725.1 Bacteroidaceae bacterium
ACATGGCTACGATCCGACTTGTCCCCGCCAAGAACGAGCTCTACGCCGTTTTCCTTAGCCATCTTCTCTACGCCAAGAGCAACGTCAAGCTTATCGAGCTCTACGATAGAGTCACCGATTTCGCCACCGTGAGCCTTTGAGAATGTGTATGTCATACCACCACAGAGGATGAGCTTGTCAACCTTGCCGAGGAGGTTCTCGATGATACCAATCTTAGAAGAAACCTTAGAACCACCCATGATAGCTACGAATGGGCGCTTGATGTTAGAGAGCACGTTGTCAACAGCCTGTACTTCCTTCTCCATGAGGAGACCGAGCATCTTGTTGTGAGCATCGAAGTAGTCAGCGATAACTGCGGTAGAAGCGTGCTTGCGGTGAGCAGTACCGAATGCATCCATTACATAGCAGTCAGCGTAAGAAGCGAGAGTCTTAGCAAATTCCTTCTGGCTTGCCTTCATAGCCTTCTTAGCCTCTTCGTACTCAGGAGCGTCCTTCTCGATGCCTACTGGCTTGCCTTCCTCTTCAGGATAGTAGCGGAGGTTCTCAAGGAGGAGCACCTCACCTGGCTGGAGAGCTGCAGCAGCTTCCTGAGCCTTAGCGCAGTCAGGAGCAAACTTAACCTCAGCTACACCGAGAGCAGCAGCAACTGCGTCCTTGATCTGACCGAGAGAGAGCTCTGGCTTTACCTTACCCTTTGGCTTGCCCATGTGGCTCATGATGATGAGAGCACCACCCTTCTCGAGGATGAGCTTGAGGGTTGGAACAGCACCGTTGATACGGGTCATGTCAGTAATCTTACCTTCCTGGATTGGCACGTTGAAGTCTACGCGCACGATTGCCTTCTTGCCGGCAAAGTCAAATTCATTAATTGTCATAGTGTTTATTATTTAAAATGTTAAGTGTTTGTTTTATCTTTGGATTTACAGATGTCTTTTAGGCCGCACTTAGCGCATTTGGGTCTGAGGGCCGTGCAGGTGTAGCGTCCGTGATAGAGGAGCCAGAAGTGCGCCTGTGCCACCAAAGCGGGAGCGATGTGTTTCTTTAGTTCCATCTCCACGGCAAGGGGCGTTGTGCAGCGCTTGGGCACCAGATTGAGGCGATGGCTCACCCTGAACACATGGGTATCTACAGCCAGTGCCGACTGCTTGAACACCAGGGCCAGAATCACGTTGGCCGTCTTGCGACCAACTCCGGGGAGTCTGGTGAGCTCTTCCATCGTAGAGGGCACCTCGCCGCCATGATCGGCCATCAGCTGGCGCGACAGTCCCACAAGATAGCCCGCCTTGCTGTTGGGATATGACACCGAACTGATATATCTCAGCATGTCGGACTCTGCGGCCTCTGCCATCTCTTTGGCAGTAGGATATGCCTTAAAGAGTTCGCGAGTGACGATATTGACTCGCTTGTCTGTGCACTGCGCTGAGAGCACCACGGCCACCAGCAGCTGGAAGGGAGTCTCGTATTCCAATTCGGTGTCAACAGGGGGCATTTCGGCCTCAAGATAACCGAGAACGGCGGAATAGAGCTCTGACTTCTTCATCCTTATTATATTATATATACTGCAGCCGGAGCGAGGTCACCATGCGGCAACTGCCGGCTGCGGCACTATTTTACAGGAATCTTCTCAATTCGGCGAATATGGCGGCCGCCCTCGAATTCGGTGGCGAAAAACTCGTCCATAATCTCCTTGGCGGTATCTTCGCTGATATAGCGGCCTGGCATTACAAGCACATTGGCATCATTGTGCTGGCGAGTCATGTGAGCAATCTCAGGAATCCACACAAGAGCGGCCCTGACAGCCTGGTGCTTGTTGAGAGTCATGCTGATGCCCTCGCCACTGCCGCAGATTGCGATGCCTGTGGCCAGTGTGCCGTTGTCGATAGCCTCACCCAGCTTGTGGGCAAAGTCGGGATAGTCGCAGCTCTCTTCGCTATAGCAGCCAAAATCCTCATATTCATAGCCTTTTGCCTCAAGGTAAGTCTTTACATACTGCTTGAGTGCGTAGCCTGCGTGGTCTGAAGCAAGTCCTATTTTCATTATTCTGCAAGATATTTCTTAATCTGATTGTAAACATTCTCTGCATTGAAGCCAAACTTCTCATCCAGCACCTTGTAGTGTGCAGAATAGCCGAAGCTCTCTACGCCAAACACCTTGCCGTGGCTTCCAACGAGGCCCTGCAGGTTTACTGGCAAGCCTGCGGTAAGGCCAAACTTCTTGACACCGGCAGGCAACACAGCGTGCTGATATTCAATAGGCTGAGTGCGGAAGAGGCCCTCGGAAGGAATGCTGACGATGCGGAACTTAACGCCGTCGGCAGCCAGGAGCTTTGAAGCATCCACCAGCGTAGAGACCTCAGAACCGGTAGCCACCAGCACAACGTCGGGATTGTCCTCATGCACCACGGTATATCCGCCCTTCTTAGCGCTGTCATAATCGGTGCCAGCGGGCAAATCCACGATATTCTGGCGACTGAGGATAAGGGCAGAAGGGGTCAGCCAGTTCGCCATAGCCATCTGCCAGCAGCGAATGGTCTCGTGAACATCGGCAGGGCGCATAACGAGCAACGAATTGCGGCCGCTGTGGTTCTTCATCTTCTCAAGCAAGCGAATCTGTGCCTCCTGCTCTATAGGCTCATGGGTAGGGCCGTCCTCACCCACGCGGAAAGAGTCGTGGCTCCACACAAACTTCACAGGCAACTGCATCAGGGCAGCCATACGCACGGCAGGTTTCATATAATCGCTGAACACGAAGAATGTGCCCATGGCAGTAATCACACCGCCGTGCAGTGTCATACCAATACAGCAGCACGCCATGGTGAGCTCGCTCACACCTGCCTGGAAGAAATTGCCGGTAAAATCGTCTGGCAGAATGTTGCCAGTCACCTTGAGGAAGCCGTCAGTCTTGTCCGAATTGCAAAGGTCGGCAGAAGATACGATCATATTCTCTACCTTCTTGTCAAGCTCGCTGAGCAAGGCCGTAGAAGCGTTGCGGGTTGGGTCGTCGCTCTTGACTGCGCTGTTGTTCCAATCGATTTCGGGGAGTTTATTGGCAAACCAATCGGCCTGCTTCTTGGCAGCCTCTGGATTAGCCTCAGCCCAAGCCTGTTCTTCTGCCTGACGCGCTGCCACGATTTCTGCAAGCTCGGCAGCACGCTTGTCGTACATCTCCTGAACATCGTCATAGATCACGAAAGCATTTTCTGGATCACCGCCAAGGTTCCTTACAGTATTAGCAAAAGCCTCCTGGCCGAGTGGTGCACCGTGAGTCTTGGTGCTGCGCTCAAGGTTATTATCCTGTGCATCGCGGCAGCCCTTGCCCATAATGCACTTACCGATAATGAGGGTTGGACGTTCGTCCTCTGCAACGGCCTTATCGAGCGCCTCGCGAATCTGGTTGACATCATTGCCGTCGATGGTAATCACATTCCAGTTCCAAGCGCGATATTTCATTGCAGTATTCTCATCAGACACTGCGCCGCACTCGGTAGAGAGCTGAATATCATTAGAGTCGTAGAACATCACGAGGTTGCTCAGTTTCAAGAAACCAGCCACACGGCCTGCTCCCTGCGAGATTTCCTCCTGAATACCGCCATCGCTGATGTAGGTATAAATCTTCTCTTTGTTAAATGCTTGGTTGCCGAGGTGGGCTGCAAGGAATTTTGCAGCAATCGCAGCACCCACAGCATAGCAGTGTCCCTGTCCAAGCGGACCAGACGAGTTCTCGATGCCGCGCTCCACACAGAGCTCAGGGTGACCAGGTGTCACACTGCCCCATCTACGGAAATTCTTGAGTTCATCAATGGTGAACTTGCCGGTCATTGCAAGCTGCGAATACAGCATTGCTGACATGTGACCAGGGTCAAGGTAGAAACGGTCGCGGGTTGGCCAACTTGGGTTCTTGGGGTCATAGACTAAGTATTCAGAGAAGAGAACATTGATAAAATCAGCACCACCCATGGCACCGCCGGGATGACCGGAGTGAGCGTTTTCTACCATCGCAGCCGACAGGATACGAATATTGTCGGCAGCCTTGTTCATCAGTTCTACGGAGTTCTTCATTTTGTTGAAAATATCAAAAGTGTTACTAAATTTTTCTGTGTTTTTATTTTCGTGCACAAAATTAGTAAAAAAAGGCCACATACACACGCGGGCAACGAACTTTTTTATAAATAAAATTCACAACCATCCACAAAACACACCCCAAACAGTCCATACCCGGCAAATATTCAACCCACACAAACCAGAAATCGGCTCAGTGGAAAAATACTGGGGACGTTTGAAATAATTTAATAAAAACATGTGATCAAAAAGTTTGTCACAGACTTGCGCCTTTCGGCTACTGCTGCGGGCGGGGCTGCCTTTATAAGAGTAAACTCTTAACAGCCAGCCCCACCCGCAGCAGTAGCGGTGCCAAGCACCACTGCAAGTCTGTACCAAAAGAAAAAGTGGCTACGCCAAAAAAAAGGTCTCCGACATCAAAAATTAGTGGCTTTCGTAGCTTGGCGCGTCCCGCGCCGAGCACCAATTGAGGCAGAACTGCCGCTCAAAACTCTGCGGTCGGTATTCGGCGCGGGACGCGGCAAACTACAAAAGGCACCAACTTAGGTGTTAGTATCGTCCGTTAACTCCCCTTTACCTCCCTTTTTAACTCCCCCTTAAC
>JAZUHM010000335.1:0-4342 GCA_045641725.1 Bacteroidaceae bacterium
AACGATTGTTCACAGCGCTGTGAACCAAAATTAGCGCGCACTTCAATGATTTTTGAACGAATCTGGTCATTTTTTAGTGGCTGTTTGGGGCGCAGAACTGGCCCAGGAGGGTGGTATTGCCGCGGCACGGTGGTGCTGCGAGGGGTATAGACACAAAAAAACCTGTGGAACTGAGTTCCGCAGGTTTCGTTCTCTCTAGTTAATTGCTAGAATTACTCAGCTGCAGCAGCAGTTGTGTCTGCAGGAGCGGCAGTAGTGTCAGCCTCAACAACTGCAGTTGTGTCCTCTGCAGGAGCGATTGAATCTGTGTCAGCGCCACCCTTAGGAGCCTGGCCACAAGAAGCGAATGAGAGAGCTGCAACAGCTACAGCAACAAATAACAACTTCTTCATCTTTGTAGAAATTTAAAAGTTAAACGAATTATTTATTAAAACCGAGTGCAAAGGTACGCACTTTTTTTTAACTGCAAACATTTTTGCGTAATTTTTTTCATTTTTTGTGTAACTTTTTTCTCAAACACTGATTTTCAGCACTTTCCACATGCAAGTTTTTTGCGTTGATTTGGCCGTTTGCAAAGAAATTGCTAACTTTGTGTTTCAAAACGAGGGGTACCGATTTTTGCCCCATATATTTTAATATGTACGAAAAACTGAAGGCTCATTATATTACCCTGGGCTGCAAACTGAATTTTGCAGAGACTTCTACGCTCTCCGACCGGCTGGCGGAGTGCGGTGTGGAGCGTGCGGCTGACAAGCAGCCGGCCGATATCTGTGTCATAAATACCTGTACCGTGACCGAGACGAGCAATCATAAGTGCCGTCAGGCCATTCACAAGGCTCAGCGACTGAATCCCGACGCCATGATCGTGGTGATGGGGTGCTATGCTCAGCTCGCTGCGCGCCAGATTGCCGAGATGGAGGGCGTGGACCTCGTGATCAGCATGGAACACAAGGCGCAGGCGGTTGAGCTTATCATGCAGGCGTACGAAGACCGCCAGCAGCAAATGGCGCTCAACACACCGGTGGAGGCCTTGCATCGATTCCAGGAGGTTAAACTGAAGGATATCAAGTCGTTTATGCCGTCGTGCAGTAGGGGCGAGCGCACCCGATTCTTCCTCAAGGTGCAGGATGGATGCGATTATTTCTGCACTTATTGCACTATCCCTATAGCACGTGGCCATAGTCGCAATGGCTCCGTGGAGAGTCTGGTGGCGCAGGCGCAACAGGCCGCGGCCCTTGGCGGCAAGGAGATTGTGATTACGGGTGTGAACATCGGCGACTTTGGCAAGACTACCGGCGAGTCGTTTTTCGATTTGCTCAAAGCGCTTGACCAGGTCGATGGCATCGAGCGCTATCGCATTTCGTCGATAGAACCTAATCTGCTGACCGAGGAAATTATTGATTTTTGCGTCTCTTCGCGCAAGTTTATGCCGCACTTCCATATTCCACTGCAGTGCGGCAGCGACGAGGTGCTGCGCCTGATGCACCGCCGCTACGATACTCAGCTGTTTGCCTCGCGCATAGAATATATAAAGAAGGTAATGCCCGACGCCTTCGTGGGCGTGGATATTATAGTAGGTACGCGTGGTGAGACCGACGAGCTTTTTGAGGAGAGCTACGCTTTTGCGCGCAGCATCGACGTGGCGCAGTATCATGTGTTCAGCTATTCTGAACGCCCGGGCACTGCGGCGCTGCGCATACCCCACACCGTGGACGAAAAGGTCAAGCATCAGCGCAGCCAGCGCCTGATTGCTCTCTCGGAGGAGAAGCGCATCGCATTTTATAGCAAGTATATCGGCACTGTGCGCCCAGTCCTGACTGAGCACAGCCACCGCGGACTCGCCGCTAAAGGCTTTACCGACAACTACATACGAGTGGAGGTGCCGGTAGATGCCCACGCCGAGGCCGACAACACCGTAAGATATTTCCGCCTCACGGGCTTTAATCCAGATAAAACGGCGCTCATTGGCGAGCCCGCCGACAATTTTGACATCAATCAGCAATGAAATCTACATCAGTCGTAATACTTAATTGGAATGGCGCGGAAATGCTCCGCAAGTTCTTGCCCTCTGTGGTTGAGCACTCACCCGAGGCTGTGGTGGTCGTGGCCGACAACGGCAGCACCGACAATTCTGTGGAAGTGGTGGAGCAGGAGTTTCCCGAGGTCGAGATTATTCGCCTTGACGAGAACTATGGATTTGCCGAGGGCTACAATCGGGCTCTGGCGCAGGTGACAACGCCCTATAGCGTGCTGCTGAATAGCGATGTCGAGGTTACGGCGGGATGGCTGAAGCCCCTGCTGGCCTTTATGGACGCCCATCCCGAGGCTGCGGCCGTGCAACCTAAGATTCTGAACTACAATCACAAGGATACCTTCGAATATGCCGGCGCTGCGGGCGGATTTATCGACAGTTTGGGCTACCCCTATTGCCGTGGCCGCATAATGGGCGACGTGGAGAAGGACCTTGGGCAATACGACGGCGCGCCGCTGCCGGTGTTTTGGGCTACGGGTGCCGCAATGCTTGTGCGTACGGCAATTTACAAGGAGGTTGGCGGCCTGGATGCCAGGTTTTTCGCACATCAGGAGGAGATTGACCTCTGTTGGCGCATGCGGAGCCGTGGCTACGGCATCTGGTGCGTGACGGACAGCGTGATCTATCACCTTGGCGGCGCAACTCTGGACAAATCAAACCCGCGAAAGACTTTTCTTAACTTCCGCAACAATCTGCTGATGCTGTATAAAAACCTGCCGGCCGAGAAGAAGAATATTGTGCTCGCAAAACGATATTTTCTTGACTATTTTGCTGCTTTGCAAAAGGTTTTGAGCGGTCATGGCAGCGAGGCGCTGGCCATTGTGAGGGCTCGATTTGAATATTCGCACATCAAGCATGAATTTGACAACCAGCGCAAGGAAAATCTTCGCCTCGCCACGCTCAATCCAATCCCCGAAATGCGCCCCGGCAGCATTCTCTGGGCATATTACGCAAAAAAAATCCGCAGATATTCCGACCTTAACGGAAAATCTGCAGACTGATAGCCGCTTTTACTCAAATATTTTTGCGCTTAACTTGAGTTTCTGGGGGCAAAGAGCGCCCGGGTTGCCAGTTAGCAGCCACGCATGGCTGCCGGGCGGCCTATGTTTCTTCGTAATCGACGTAGTCGCCTTCGCCTTTTTTGATTAAATCTTCGGTATTGCCGCGGTTTGATTGCGAATTGCCGCGGTTGGAGCGCGAATTACCGCCTTGGGAATAGGTTCTGTGGCCGTACTGGCCGCTTTGGCCGAAGTCTGTTTGCTGTTGGCCGCCGCCAAGAAATCCAAAGAACTGCTTAACTTTGCGGACAACGTAGCCCAAAGCTATAAATACAAACATTATGATGGCCAAAAATATGACGAGGAGAATTAATAGAAAATGCATTGTTGTAAAATGGTTGATGTTTAACCGATAATACGCACAAAGTGTGCCATACTTCGTGGCGCGGTATTAAAATCGTGTTGTTTTTGTCGGAATCTTGCTTTTTGCAGTATTGTTTTGCCTGCTGCAAAGCGGTAAATGGCTGCGTTGATGCCGATGGGCCCGGCGTGGACTGGCTGATGGCCTTGTTGGCAATCGGACTTAGGCTTTTTGTGCTGATTTCCCGCAATGCGGGGCGAGGCAAGAGTATTGACTATTGGCCTGGCGGCTTGGCGGAAATCTCTGTCCGTGACAGGCGCCAGACTTAGGCTGCTTTGCGTGCGGTAAAGAGCGAAAGGATTATGTACCAGGCTATTACGATGCCCAATCCTGCGATAAAACGGGTGAGGCTGCACGCCAAAAGGCCGATAAGAATCGCGGCTGAAGAGGCGATGAATATGTAGCGAACCTTATTGTCGGCCCATCCGAAATTTTTGAACTTGAGGGCGAAAAGCGGGAGCTCGCTTACAAGCAGAATGCTGCACACAACTGCCACTGCACACAGGATTACGATGCCGATAAGGGGTGCTGAGACACTTTCGCCGCCGATTGCCTTCAGCCAATTCATGTGGTTGCTGAGGGTAATCACAATCGATGAGATGAGCAGTGCGTTGGCCGGCGTGGGAAGTCCGATAAAGGATGAAGTCTGGCGCTCGTCGAGGTTGAATTTCGCGAGTCGGAGTGCCGAGAACGCCACAACCAGGAATGCCACCATGTTGATATATTTAATCCAACTGGTAGAAACGGCAAAGCCTGCGTCGCCGGCATAGCTGTGTATGTAGCTGGTAATCAGCGCAAAGAGCATAGATGTGGGGGCAAAGCCAAATGTGATGAGATCTGCGAGGGAATCGAGTTCTTTGCCGATTGGCGATTGCACATTCAGCTTGCGGG
>JAZUHM010000336.1:0-5787 GCA_045641725.1 Bacteroidaceae bacterium
ATAAATAGAGGCAAGAACTCCTACGCCACCTCGATAACCGTGAGTGCCACTCCCGACAACTCGCAGGTATTTGAGCTTGTGAGCGACGGCAAATTTACCTTTAAACCCAACGGCAACCCATACGTCTATAGCGTGACGTCCAGTCACAACGGCTCAAAGAGCGAAAACGGCATGCTCAACATCTGGGGCACATACGACGAGGCTTGCAAATACGGCGTCAACGTGTGGTATATTAAAGAAGTGACCGAAGAGGTGATGGACAAGTTTTCAAAGACCGACTCGGGTCTTATGGCGCTCTGCACCAGTTATGAGACAATGGCCAACAACATGCAGACAGGCACACAGCCAGGATATTATATCAAGGAAAACGTAGATGCCCTCAAGCAAACCATCAGCGAATGCAAGGAAAAGGTGTTTGAATCAACCACAGACGAAGAGAAGCTTCAACTTCGCCAAAGACTGGCAGATGCTTATACCCAGGCCCAAGAGACCGTAGGCATTGCCAACGGCTATTACTATCTGGTAAACAACTACTCGGAATACGAAAAGAATTTCGGCAACAAGCCCGCCATCTATACCGCTCCGAAGTTTAGCCTGGGCGCCAATGGCTCGGCCTGCTACTACGACACATTCAACAAAGACAACGCCAACTATATATATAAGGTAGAGGCTGACGAGCAGGCCGGCACCTACAGCGTGAAAAACGCCTACACAGGCTGGTATCTCAACACTGGCGACGGCAATGGTGCTGCAGGCGAAGTGATGACCTGCAGCAGCGAGATGCAGACGCCGCAGATTTTCAAGTGGTATGCAATCGGCCAGTTCTGGATGGCTGACAAGACCGACAACACCGTTGGTCACGCCATAGCCAATGCCGTCAGCATCATCAAGAGAGACTTCATAGAGGGCGGCCCCGCATTTGAATCCGCCATCAGCAACGAACTGAGAGGATACAACACCTGGAGTCTCATCCCACTGTCAGACTCAGAAGCCCAAAGCATCATCAAGGCCCAGCAGGCTAACGACCAGATTGTGGGCGAGGCTTACGACCAAATGCTAAATTATAACAAGTCTATCGAGGCGCAATACAACGAGATTATAAACGACACCGAGTACAAATATAACGCCGATGCCGTGACTATGCTCAAGTCTAAAGAAAAGATTGTAACAAAATACATCAGCTCAAGGCCTTACGACATCAGTTCCAACGCCGACGACTATAAGAAAGCAACAGCCGAACTGACAGAGGCCTTAGAGAATGCCCTCAACGCCAAGCCCGACACTACAAAAAACGCACAACTCGTCGGCACACCAATTGGCGCTATCTCTATCGACTACAACACCAGCCAGCAGTCAACAACCGTCAACGCTCCTGCCGACGTGTTTGACAACGACTATACCACATACTACGCCGCTTACGACCGCAGCACCGGCTGGGTGGGTCTCGACCTCGGCTCCAAGTTCGTGATTACCAAGGTGGCCTATGCCCCAAGAGCCAACTGGTCGAAGCGACTGGTGCTCGGTGTGTTTGAGGGAGCAAACAATCCCGACTTCAGCGACGCAATACCTTTCCATATCATCAAGGACGAGCCTCAGCAAAACGAAATGACCTATGCCGACGTCGATTGCTCTAGAGGTTTCAGATATGTGAGATATGTGGGCCCTAACGACGTGAGATGCAACATAGCCGAGCTGAGATTCTACGGCAACAGAGGCGAAGGCGACGACAGCCACCTCTACCAAGTGACCAACGTGCCGCTGGTGGTGATTCGCACCGAAGCCAATGTGCCTGACGTGACATCCAAGACCACATGGTTGCCCGGCCACATACATATCATATCAGAAGATGGCACCGTGCTCAAGACCGACAGCATGAAAGTGAGAGGCCGCGGCAACGGTAGTTGGACATTTGAGAAAAAACCATACAAATTCAAGCTCGAGAACAAAGCCAAGCTGCTCAACATGCCAGCCAAGGCCCGCGAATGGACTCTTATCAACAACTACGGCGACAAGACACTATTCAGAAACGCTGTGGCCTTCAAGCTGAGCGATATCTTTGAGCTTGAATATACACCAGCCTGCACATTGGTGGACGTCATCTTCAACGGCCAATATAAGGGCAGCTATCAGTTGTGCGACCAGGTTGAAGTACACAAAAACCGCATCGAGGTGGCCCACATGGACGAAGACGACAACGCAGGCGATTCGCTCACCGGTGGTTACCACATCGAGCTTGATGCCTATGCCGGCGGCGAGCCCAAGCACTTCAACTCAAGCAGCTACGGCATACCCGTCACCGTGCACTATCCCGACAACGAATCTATTACCGACGCACAGTTCAACTATGTCAAATCTGCATTCAACGAGGTTTGCGACAGAGTCTATTCGCCACTCTACAAAGACTCAATCCAAGGCTACAAGGCTGTACTGGACGAAGAAACATGGCTCAAATACTTCCTTATTCAGGAACTCAGCGGCAACACCGACGCCTACTGGAGCATACACATGACCAAGGACAGGGGCGGCAAGTTTAAGACTTCGCCTATCTGGGACTTTGACCTCGCGTTTGACAACGACGGCCGCACCCACCCCATCCTGACCATGAGCGACTATCTCTGCCTCAGCAGCAAATCGTCGGCAGCCAGCGGTGTGAGAAACTTCAACCGCAAGATTGTGGAGAGCTGTCAGAAGGAGCTGACCGAGATGTGGTCGTGGTATAGATACAACGGCGACCTCAACTATGAGGTGCTGAAAGCCACAGTTGACAGTCTGTATGAAGAAAACAAATATTCTGCCGACTACAACTACACGCGCTGGCCGACCCTCAACACACGCACCCAGCAGCAGTATGTGGCCAGAGGCACATATAAGGCAGAGTGCGACTTTATGAACGAATACCTCTACGACCGTCTGGCATGGATGGACAACAAGGTGGGACTTGAAGAACCTATCGGCATACACAACGCCACCGACGACGAAGCCCGCGGCGGAATTCACGGCCACAAAGGCTATATACTGGTGCGCGGATTTGCCGATGGCGCCGAGGTTTGCATATATTCCATCAACGGCAGTATCGTGAGCGAACTCAACATCAGCGAGTTTGACAACCGCATTGACTTGCCCAAGGGCATCTATATTGTCAAGGTCAAAGACAACAGCAAGACACTCAGCCAGAAAGTAGCCGTAGAATAAAGGAGTCTGCTTGAGCCATGTCGAGCAATAGTAAGTTCAACAAAGTTAAGCGAACACTCTAAGATACATAATCCAAAACAACACAAGCACGTCTGAAAATGTCAACGACACATAGCATAAGCCTGATTAAACGGCTCATTATCCTTACCTTTATTATATTAATAAGCACTTCGGCCTTTGCGCAGATCACCGAGGGATTCTATTATATAGTGTCTGCAGGCAACGGCCCCGGCTACTCGGGAGGCCCATATAATTACGAAAACAAGGTGGCAATGTTTAACAAGGATAATCTTGTGCAATGGCAGTTATTTGACAGCGGCAACAATTGCTTTATCTATCAATTTAAAGCCGATCCGCAGAACAAAGGCTCTTGGTTTGCCAAAAACATTACCGACAACACATATATCGGCAACAACTACGAGACCGGAGGCGGCTATAATGGCGGCATCTATTCTGGCCAGGTAGCATCAAGCACCAAGGCCGAGACCAGCCTGACCTTTACCCAAGTTACCGAGGGCAAATATTTCATTGCGTTCACTGACAATAAGTATGCCCTCTCTATGAGCAACAGCCACAATGGCTCAAACGCTCCTTCGGGCATCCTGGGCGTATGGGGCAGCATCAGTTCTGCTGAGAAATACGGCATTAACGTATGGTATGTGCAACCGGTGCCGCAATCAATTATCGACAATCTGGAAATACCCAACGACACCGACGATATAATCATTGAGCCCGACACCGGCACTTTTGTAAGCGGCGATGGACTGCCGGGCAGACTGATATCGTCAGAAGCCTTTTCGGCGGCCTCAACTGCCATCAATGCCTTTGACAATGACCTCTCCACATCGTTCAAAGCCAGCAGCGGCAACACCGGCTGGATTGGCCTCGACCTGGGCGAGAAATACGTTATAAACAAAGTAGGCTATGCGCCTATACATGGCACAGAAGACGATATGATATTAGGAGTGTTTGAGGGCGCCAACAATAGGGATTTCTCCGACGCAATCCCATTCCATATCATTAAAGAAAGGCCTTATTCTGAGTGCGTCACATACGACGAGGTGAATTGCTCAAGGGGCTTTAGATATGTGAGATACAAAGGCCCAGAAAAGTACATGAAGACCAAAAGAGTAGCACTTAACTACAGCCAGATTGCCGAGCTGCAGTTCTACGGCGAAAAGGGCGAAGGCGACGACAGCAAGCTCTACCAGTTTACCAACCTGCCTTTGGTCGTTATTCATACCGATGCAGACATTGCCGACATCGCTGCGGGCCAAAAAGACCTCTGGCGCTCGGGATATGCCTCGTTTATCTCCGACAATGGCACAAAGCTCAAGAGCGACACCTTGAACATCAAGGGACGCGGCAACGGCAGCTGGTCGCTGGTAAGTTCCGACAACGCAAAACGCCCGTACAAGTTCAAACTCAACAGCAAAAAGAAACTCTTCGACATGCCTGCCAAAGCCAAGAAATGGACACTTATCGCCAACTGGGGCGACAAGACCATCCTTCGCAACAATATGGCCTTTACTATCAGCCGTCTCTTTGAGATGGACTACACCCCAGCCATTCAACAGGTGGATGTCGTCTTTAACGGCCAATACAAAGGCAACTACCAACTCTGTGATCAAATACAAGTACACAAAAACCGCGTTGAGCTAACCGAGATGGACACCGACGACAACGCTGGCGACAGCATCACAGGCGGCTACCTCATCGAATTGGACTATTATGCAAGCGGCGAGCCCAAGTGGTTCCGCTCAAGCACTTACAACATCCCCGTGACCGTCCATTATCCCGAGGACGACCAGATTACCAACGAGCAGTTTAAATATATAGAAAACCAATTCAACCTGCTCTGCTCGCGCGTATCTTCCAACAACTACACCCACCCTATCCTTGGATACGAGCCAATGCTTGCCGTTGACACATGGCTCAAGTATTTCCTGATAGAGGAGTTGTGTGGCAACCCTGACGCCTATTTCTCTATGTATCTGACCAAAGACAGAGGCAAAGACGCCAAGTTCCGCGTCTGCCCAGTGTGGGATTTTGACCTCGCCTTTGACAACGACCAGCGCTTCCACGCCATTATCAACAACGACTATCTATGCTATAGCGGTTCCACATATTCTGCCGGCAGCCTTAAATCCATGAATCAAAAGATTGTGCAGGCAAACAAAGAACAGCTTTCGGAAATATGGTCGTGGTATAGATACGAAGGCGGCATTAATCCAGACAATCTGCACGAGCTGACCGACAGCCTCTACGCACTAAACAAAGAATCTGCAGAGTTTAACTACATGCGCTGGGACATACTCAATCTCCGCACCCAGCAGCAATACACCACCCGCGGCTCATACGAAGACGAAGTCTATTTCATCTACGACTATCTCGTTGACCGAATCGCGTGGATGGACAACAAAATCGGACTCAAAGAGCCCATCGGAATCCACAGCTCTATAAACAATGAGCCCCAGGGAGGCATCCACGCACACAAGGGCTATATCCAAGTCAGAGGTTTTGGCGAGGGCTCAACCGTAAAGATTTACAGCACAAACTCGATATTGGTTGCCACTGCCCAGATTTCAGAATTCG
>JAZUHM010000337.1:0-2609 GCA_045641725.1 Bacteroidaceae bacterium
TATTAATGCCGAAAGAGGTTTGTGACCCAAAATCGTACCTCTTATAACCTTTGCAGATAATAACAACTCTGGCGAAGCGGGAAAAGTAGGCTCTCCGTCAAAGCCAGATGACAAAAATAATCAATTTTTAGAGCCTACCTATAATAATAGAAGCACCCGAGAAATGTGTAACCTCAATACATATAGCAAGATGAATAAACGGATACTGACAACAGTTACCCTCTGTGTCCTGGCGTTGGCCGCACAGGCACAGGCGGTCGTGACTGCCGCCGGCGGCACGGCTGGCAGCGCCACCCACACGTTCACCTACAGTGTGGGGCAGGTGGCCACCGCCGCCACGGCCGACGGTCAACTGCGCGAGGGCGTCGTGCAACCCCTCACCGTCGAGCCTGTCGGCATCGCCAATGCCGATGCCACCACCCTGACGGTCTATCCCAATCCCACGATGGACGGCGTCAACCTGCGCCGCGATGAGGCCGCCGGCACCGTGGTGCGCCTCTACAGCCTGGAGGGTCGCCTGCTGCGCAGCGAGCAGTGGGACGGCACGGCGCTCCGCCTCGACCTCAGCGCCCTGGCAGCAGGCGTCTATATGCTGCAAGCCGATGGTAGAACCTTTAAAATCACAAAACAATGAAAAAGATAGCCCTCATATCCATTGCATTACTTTTTGCTTTCCATTTTTCACCTTTCACCTCCGTCAGCGCCCAAGATGTTCCTCAGGGTTTCACCTACCAAGCTGTGGTGCGCAACGCACAGGGGGCACCGGTAGCCAACAGCCAGGTCTCCGTGCGCATTGCCCTGTTGCAGGGTTCGGCCCTCGGCAGCGAGCGCTATGCCGAACTGCACACCCCTACGACCGACGCCGCGGGCCTCTTCGCCGTCGTGGTGGGGCAGGGCACCGCCTTGGTCAACTGCATGATGGAGGACTGTATCGATTGGGCCGACGGCCCGTGGTTCCTCCACTCTGAGGTCGACCCCGCCGGCGGCAACAACTACACCCTCAGCACCACCCAGCAGCTGATGGCTGTCCCCTACGCCCTCTTTGCCGCCAATGTGCTGCACGACACGGTGCACATCCGCGACAGCGTGGTGGTGCATGTGCACGACAGCATCGTCGTCCACATCCATGACAGCGTCGTTGTCCATATCCACGACAGTATTGTGGTGCACGACAGCATCATTGTCCATATCTACGACAGCATCGTGCCGCACGACACCGTCGTCGCCGCCCCCTACGATGCCAACGGCGCCCTGTCGGGGCTCTTCTCCGTCAGCGCCACCAAGCAGGTGCGCTTCTCGCGCGGCAACCTGCAATACCATGCCGTCGACAGCCTCTGGCGCTTTGCCGAGCATCAGATTGACTTTATTGGTTCGGACAACAGCAACATCTCGGCCACCTACGACGGCTGGATCGACCTCTTCGGCTGGGGCACCGGTGCCAACCCCACGGAGCACTCCTCCTCCAACAGCGCCTACCCCTCTTTCACCGATTGGGGCACCAATGCCATCAGCAACGGCGGCGACTCGGTGGGCCGTTGGTACACTATGACCAAGAATGAGCAGGACTATATCTTCTACGGCCGCGACTCCGCCACCGCCAAATGGGCCATGGTCACCATCGACAGCACCATCAAGGGCCTCATCGTCCTGCCCGATGAGTGGACGCTGCCCGCGGGCCTCACCTTCGTGGCCGGCGACAGCTACAGTTGGGACACCGACCACTACACCCTCGACGAGTGGGAGCGCCTGGAGCAGGCCGGCGCCGTCTTCCTTCCTGCCGCTGGCAAGCGCAATCCCTCCTATGCCGGCAGTGTCGGCAGCTATTGGTCCTGCTCGCAGGGGCAGAACGCCGGCTACAACCTCGACTTTGCGCCCCACCACATCCCCAAGGTGATGCCCCTCAGCTTGTGCCCCCGCTACTACGGCTACTCCGTCCGTCTCGTCACCACCGTCGAGTGACCGACCTTCCCGTTCTCGGGGATGTTCTGAGTGAAGCGGTCGTTGTGTCGGATTTACAATCCGACACGAGTTACTATAAGGATTTCCGTTCTCTGGGTGTTCTGAGGGTGGGGCGTTGTGTCGGATTTGCAATCCGACACAAATTATTATAAGGATTTGCAATCCGCATTAATCATTCAACTCTGTGGCGAGTTACTGTTTGGAATAATGATATGATAAATGTTTATATTGTGGAAATTTTAGGAATTAGTGAATTGCGGATTGCAAATCCTAATAGTAAGAAGCATCGGATTGCAAATCCGATGCAACGGAAGTACGGGCTGAAAGATGAGATATGCGAGAAGGGTTACCGCGGCAAACCTCTGACCGACGAGCAGAGAGAAGAGAACAGGAAGAAGTCGTCCATACGGTCAAGAGTGGAACACGTCTTCGGCTTTATGGAGGGAGCGATGCACGGGCTGACCGTGCGGACGATAGATATGGCAAGAGCGGCCACAAGCATCTTCCTAAAATGCTTGACCTACAACATGTTTCGATACGAGCAGTTCGTAAGAAACGGAATAAGATAACGGAATAACTAACCAAACAAGAGAAAGTGAGGTAAAGCCATGTAGATTAGTCTGAAATATTAATGCCGAAAGAGGTTTGTG
>JAZUHM010000338.1:0-1724 GCA_045641725.1 Bacteroidaceae bacterium
GACCGCTTGGCCTCCGACTTCTGCCGTTGAGATTGACGAAAATGCCATCAAGGATGCCTCGGCTAACTTTGCCGCATCGCCATTTGCCGACCGCATACAATTGATTCACAGCCCGATACAGGATTTTGCTGCTTCACAACCACAAGGAGGCTTCGACTGCGTGATATGCAACCCTCCCTATTTCGACAAAAGCCTCGAATGCGACGACTTGGGGCGCAATCGTGCCCGCCACACGTCGAGCCTGCCCTTTGAAGAGCTGGCCCGCTGCGCCTGGCACTTGCTCGGCGACGGCGGAGTCTTCTCGGTCTGCATTCCTCCCGAGGTCTATAACACTTTTTGCGGCCAATGCAGCATTCAGGGCTTCTTTCTGCAAGATGTATTCTGGATTAAGACCACGCCGCGCAGAGCCGCCAAGCGACTGGTGCTCATTCACCGCAAGGGCGGCGCTCCCACCACATATAAGGAGCAGGAGTTCTGCATGCTCAATCCCGACGGCAGCCGCTCAGAGTGGTACAAGCAACTGATGGCAGACTTCCTGCTCGACCAATAAGCCGCCGACTCTGCCGCAGCACCAACACAGATTTCTACTACCCCTATATAAATAAATAATGTATGGACTTCCCTGAGATTTACAACGCCACACAATTGTCGGCACTCATACAAGAGATAGGCATTCTGCCCCTGCTCGACAGCGGCATCGAGGGTTTCTCGGCCGAGATGATTGTCAGCCCCGATTGCCGCTACACGACGTTTGCCGAGGGCGGCTGGGATTGGCCGTTGTGGAAGTGGAAGGGCGATATAGTGGGCGAAGGCAATTGCATGTACGGCAAGTTTTTCAACAAGAAAGCCGGATTTATCAGTCGCGAACTGTGGCCCGACCTTGTGAACTACCGCCGCAGCACCAATCCCTACCCCGCCGAAAACAGTATCGAAGAAGCCATACTCGACACCCTGAGTTTCAAGGGCAGCATGATAACACGCCACCTGCGCAAGGCCTGCGGATTTGACGGCCCCAAAATGCGCAGCAAGTTTGACGCATATCTCACCCGTCTGGAGATGGGCACCTATATTGTGACAGAGAACTTTGTCTATCCCACCGACAAAAAAGGCAATCCCTACGGCTGGGGATGGTCGCTGCTCACTCGCCCCGAGCAACTCTACGGACGCGAGGCATGCCAATGCGACCGCAGCCCGCAGGAGTCCTACGAGATACTGATGCAAAGACTGAGCACAGTACTGCCGCAAGCCTCTGCCAAACAGTTGGAACGCATCCTGAAATAACCTACACAGATTATATAAACCCAAAACTTGACTTTTAAAATCATACACCATGAAAAGAATTATTGCATCAGTGCTCTTTGGAGCCACAGTGATGAGCAGCTTTGCTCAAGACATCGTTTTGCCCAAGCCCGACATGCAGCAAAAGGCAATGAGCGTGGTAGAAGCCTTGGCCACACGCCACTCGGTGAGAGAATACGACACTCGCCAACTTACCACGCAGGAAATCAGCAATCTGTGTTGGGCTGCCTGCGGCGTGACCCG
Source organism: Bacteroidaceae bacterium (assembly GCA_045641725.1). Taxonomy (GTDB): domain Bacteria; phylum Bacteroidota; class Bacteroidia; order Bacteroidales; family Bacteroidaceae; genus UBA6382. The sequence continues at coordinate 1,543 of JAZUHM010000338.1, forward strand.
CGACAATGACCACCGCACAGCCCCTTCGGCCATGAATCGCAAGGAGATACGCCTGTTTGTGTTCACTGCTGAAGGCACATACGAGTATCTGGCAGTAGAAAATATGCTTAAGCAAGTGGCCAAGGGCGACAATCGTCAGCTGGTGGGCGCCAAACAAGCCTGTGCAGCCACAACGCCGGTGT
>JAZUHM010000339.1:0-3204 GCA_045641725.1 Bacteroidaceae bacterium
TGTCGCGGTCAGCGCGGCGAATCTTGTCAACCCAAGGCAGATTAAGTACCTTCGGGTGCTGACGGAGCCACCAGATATCGGCCTTGTTGCCAGCCAGACGTGTGCAGTGGATGCGGCACTGCTGGCCAGCGCCAATACCAATGGCCTGACCATCCTTCACATAGCATACAGAGTTGCTCTGAGTATATTTCAGGGTAATCAGGGCAATCTTGAGGTCGCGCTTTGCAGCCTCGGTGAACTCCTTGTTTACGGTAGGGATGTTCTCAAACAAGGCATCGTCGGCCAAGTCAATCTCGTTGCGGCCCTGCTCAAAAGTGATGCCAAACACCTGCTTCTGCTCAATAGGCTCTGGCTTATACTCAGGATCAATCTGAATAACGTTGTAGGTACCCTTGCGCTTATCGCGGAGAATCTGCAGAGCCTCCTCGGTATAGGCAGGAGCAATCACGCCGTCAGACACTTCACGCTTGATAAGCAGCGCAGTAGCCTCGTCGCAGGTATCGCTCAGCGCAATGAAATCACCATAGCTCGACATGCGGTCGGCACCACGCGCCCTGGCATAGGCGCAAGCGATTGGCGAGAGCTCCACGCTCAGGTCGTCAACAAAATAAATCTTCTTAAGCACATCGCTCAATGGCAAGCCGAGAGCAGCACCCGCAGGGCTGACGTGCTTGAAGCTGGCAGCGGCAGGCAGACCTGTAGCAGCCTTCAGTTCCTTCACAAGCTGCCAGCTGTTGAGCGCATCAAGAAAATTGATGTAGCCCGGGCGGCCATTCAAGACAGTAACGGGAAGCTCGCCTTCCTTCATAAAAATGCGAGACGGCTTCTGATTAGGATTGCATCCGTATTTAAGCTGTATTTCCTTCATGATAAAACAAATTATTTGGTGCAAAGTTAATCATTTTTATTTAGATTAGCCATAAGAATAGCGACATAGAATTAAAATATTTTTTATCCCAACCACTCTCAAACGCAAAAAAATCACCAAACATGCCCCCAAAACACCCTCATTTCGTAATCAGCAGTTTGCAAAACATGCCCAAAATGTTGACAAATTTAAAAATCAAAGGCAAAAATTATTAAAAATTAAACTTTTCCTCGCTAAATTGCATACAAAAGTAATAAAAGCCGTAAATTTGCAATAGAGAAAAAGCGCAACCACGAATTCTCTATACATTATTATATAAATAAATAATATATTCGCTTAATATAATAAACAATACTATGGACCTCAAAACACAAGGACTTTACCAGTCGCAATACGAACACGATGCGTGCGGCATTGGCATGGTAGCCAACATCCACGGCCGCAAGTCACACCAGCTGGTGGACTCTGCCCTCACCGTTTTGGAGAATATGCAACACCGCGGCGCTGAAGGAGCCGACGGCAAGAGCGGCGACGGCGCCGGCATTATGATACAGATTCCTCACGAATTCACATTGCTGCAAGGCATTGCCGTACCCGAAAAAGGAAAATACGGCACAGGCCTCGTTTTTCTGCCAAAAGACGAAATCCGACAGCAGAAAGCCATCAATATACTGACCGAAGAAGTTGACAACAGCGGCTTCGAGCTTCTCCACGTGCGCCAAGTGCCAGTCAACTCAGAGTGCGTTGGCCAGGCAGCGCTTGAGAGCGAGCCGCGCATCGTGCAAATCTACATCAGCCCCACATCAGAGATAGAGGGCGTGGAGCTCGAGCGCAAGCTATACCTGCTCCGCAAAAAGATAGAACAGCGCATCCACGACGAAGAGTTCTACATCGTCAGCCTCAGCAGCACACACCTCGTCTATAAAGGCATGCTCACCAGCCGACAGCTGCGCGAGTATTTCCTCGACCTGCAAAACAACTACCTCACCTCAGGTCTGGCCCTTGTACACTCGCGATTCAGCACCAACACATTCCCACGCTGGTCGCTGGCACAGCCTTTCCGTCTGCTCGCCCACAACGGCGAGATCAATACCATACGAGGCAACCGCGGCTGGATGAAGGCACGCGAAAATGTATTGTCGAGCCCCGCCCTTGGCAACGTAAAGAGCCTCACACCAATCATTCAGCCCAACATGAGCGACTCAGCCTCCCTCGACAACGTGCTGGAATTCCTCGTAATGAGCGGCCTCAGCCTGCCTAAGGCAATGGCAATCCTTGTGCCAGAGAGCTTCAACGACCGCAATCCTATCAGCGAAGAACTCAAAGACTTCTACGAATATTATTCCATCCTGATGGAGCCATGGGATGGTCCCGCAGCCCTCATCTTCAGTGACGGCCGCTACGCCGGCGGTATGCTCGACCGCAATGGCCTGCGCCCAGCCCGCTACACCATCACCAACGACGGTATGATTGTAGTGGCCAGCGAAGTCGGCGTAATCGATATCGACCAGACCAAAGTCGTAGAAAAAGGCCGTCTGCAGCCAGGCAAGATCATCATCATCGACACCCAGGAAGGCAAAATCTATTACGACGGCGATATCAAGGAGCAGCTTGCCAACGAACACCCTTACGGCAAATGGCTCAGCACAAACCGCATTCAGCTCGAGAAGCTCCACAGCGGCCGCAAGATTGACAACACCGTAGAGAACTACGAGCGCAAACTCGTGGGCTTTGGCTTTGGCCAGGAAGACGTTGACCGCACCATTGCTCCGATGTGTGTGAATGCCTCAGAGCCAGTAGCCGCCATGGGCAACGACACTCCGCTGGCAGTCATCAGCGACCGCCCGCAGATTTTCTTCAACTACTTCCGCCAGCAGTTTGCCCAGGTCACCAATCCGGCCATCGACCCAATCCGCGAAGACCTCGTGATGTCGCTCACCGAATATGTGGGCGCCGTGGGCAGCAATATCCTCTCGCCCGACGGCGAGAACTGCAAGATGGTGCGCCTGCCCCACCCCGTAATAAACAATACGCAGCTCGACCTGCTCTGCAATATCCAATACAAAGGCTTTAAGACCCAGAAACTGCCGATGGTCTTTGAAATCAGCCGCGGCGAGTTTGGATTGCAGCAGGCTCTGCAAAATCTCTGCGAGAAAGCGGCAGAGAGCGTAGAGGAAGGCATCAATTATATCATCCTCAGCGACCGCTACGTTGACGAGACCCACGCCGCCATCCCTTCGCTGCTCGCTGTGAGCGCCGTACATCACTACCTTATCGCCCTGGGTCGCCGTGTGCAGACCGCCCTCATCGTTGAGACTGGCGAAATCAAGGAGACC
>JAZUHM010000340.1:0-3971 GCA_045641725.1 Bacteroidaceae bacterium
GGCCGGCCGCCACAATGATATCTATCGCATAAGTGATTCTACCGACATAGATGGGGCGCGCATAAGTTGGGCAAACCATTATTATGGCCAATATTCATTTGCCGACAACGACGCCCGCCAGTGGGCCGACTGGAAGGTGGATTATCTTAAATACGACTGGTATCCCAACGACTATTATCATGTGCGAGAGATGCACGAGTCGCTGCGCCGGCAGAAGCGCGACATTGTTTATAGCCTGTCGGGCATAGTGCTCTATGCCAATGCCCCAGTGTGGGCGGAATATACCAACTGCTATCGCACCACCGGCGACATCTTCGACAATTGGAGTTCGCTGTACGAGATTGGTTTTCAGGAACAAACGCGCTGGACTGGCTTCAACCGGCCCGGCCATTGGGCGGATCCCGACATGCTTATCGTTGGCATGGTAGGGTGGGGCGACAAGTTGCATTATACCCACCTCACGCCCGACGAGCAGTACACCCATATCACGCTGTGGGCACTCCTGTCGGCGCCGATGCTTATTGGCTGCGACATGGCTCAGCTCGACCCGTTTACGATTAGTCTGCTCTGCAATCGCGAAGTAAACGATATCGACCAGGACCCTCTGGGCATACAGGCTTATCCCGTCGTCAAAGACGGAAACAAGCAAGTGTGGGTCAAGCAGTTAGAGAATGGCAGTCTGGCAGTAGGGCTTTTTAATGTAGGTCAGGAATCAGCCGCAATCAGTTTCAAGCCAAAGGATTTTGGCATCTTTGGCAAACAAACGGTTCGTGACGTCTGGCGACAGCAGGATGTGGCTGAGGTAAACGACAGCGAGATTTATGAAAGCACCATCGCTCCCCACGGCTGCCGTCTGCTTGTGATTTCCCCTGGCAATACCCGCGAGAAAACTTATAAGGTTGTAGAGAGTTAAGTCCGGCGAGTTATTGCTGGTCGATGTGGTTAATGGTGTCTTGGATGAGATTGAGCCAGTGGCCGACGTGGTGCCCGTCCATTATGGCGTGGTGAAACTGAATGGAGACGGGCAACGTGTAGTGCTTGAATCTGTAGCCGCCAAATAGCTTGAAACTCTTGTGATATTTGCCCCAGGCCATGAATACGGTATTGCCGAAAAATGAGTGATAGACGTTGGTGATGCTGTCAAATTCGCAGTTTGTGATGGCCGAGGTGCAGATAGGCGCGCATTCCGCAATCTTGTAGGTGGTGGCGGTGTCGTGCACCAGCTTGGTGAGGCGGTCGTAGTCGGCGGCAAAGGTTTTTAATTCTTTGGAGAGTGGGATGTCGCAAAACGAAATCCAGCCGGCGGAGTCACTCACCAGCGTGTTGAGGCAGATGCCGTCAAACTTCTTGAATCCCTCGGCGCAAGGCAGATATTTGAGCTCGGGAATCTCGAGCGCTGCCCTGCCAATGCAGTATAGAAAGAGTATGCTGAACTTCATGCCGCTGTGGTGGCTGTGCCTTACGAGGTTTGTCAGGTCAAGGGTTTTGGTGACTGTGACCATGGGCATCTCGGCGTTTATAAACAACTCGTAGGCTTTTTCTCTTGTGGTCTGTGAGGGGCTGACGATTTCCATAATGTGTGTTTGTTTGACGATGCAAAGATAGGTAATTATTATTGCGGAGGCTTGTTTTTTCGATAAAAATCATGCTGCAGTTGAATCTGGGGAGTATTTTTGCGTGATTTGGACAAAATAGATTATCTTTGCGCTGTGAATATTTTGAATAATGATATTATGAAAAGGTTTATAGGAATGGTGGCGCTCGTGGCGAGTGTGGTGCTGTCGGCAGTGGCGCAGCCTGAGGGCAAGAAGATTTATATACCGCGCGACTTGCGCAACAATGATTTCAGTCAGGACAGCAGCCAGTGGAGTTACTCGCGCATGGCTTGCACCAAGGATTTTGTGGTGTTTTGGGAAAAGCCCTACGGCAACGATTTGTCGAAGGCACCGGCCCTGGACGGCCACGACATGACTGTTGATCTGCCCAACCTGCTGGAAAAACTGCAGACTTTCTACGACTACTATCGCGACAGCCTCAGGTTTATCCTGCCGGGCAGCAAGGCCGACGAATATCGCATGATGGCCATGATAAACTACTCGCTTGAGAGCACTGCCTATGGCGGCGCCTACGACGATGTGATCGGAGCGCTGTGGATTACTCCGAGCCGCCTGCGCGACCGCCAGCTCAATGCAGTGGCTCACGAGGTGGGGCATTCGTTTCAGAGCCAGATTTATTGCGACGGCTATCCTCGCGGCATGAACGGCGCTATCTACGAGATGACCTCGCAGTGGATGCTGTGGCACGTCAACCCCTTGTGGATGGACGACGAGACTTACCACTGGAATGACTACCGCAAACTGACCCATCTGCGCTTTTTGCACAGCGAGAATCGCTATCACACGGCCCATGTGCAGGAGTATTGGAGCGAGAAGCGCGGCCTAACCGTGATGGCCGACCTCTTTCGCGAGTGCAAGCGCCATGAGGATTGCGCCGAGGCTTATATGCGCCATTTTGGCCTCTCGCTCGACCAGATGAGCGACGAGATGCTCGACTGCGCCTGCCACATTCTGGCCATGGACTACAAGCGTCTCAAGCCCCTGGTCAGCAAGTATGCCTTTAAGATTCACACGCCTGCCGAGACCGACGCCGACGGCTGGATGCGACCCAAGGAGGGCTATGCTCCGCAGATTTTTGGGTTTGACGTGTTTCGTTTGCCTGTCGAGGGCAGCGGCAAACTCAGAGTCAAGGTCGAGAGCCTCACGAAACCTGGCGAGGGCGGGGTGCGCTATGCCCTCGTGATGCAAGATACCAGCGGCAATATCATCTACGGCCCCCGTTCTGGCAAACAGCGCGACGAACTGCAATACTCCAATGACGGCATTGCCGCGGCTTACCTCGTGGTGCTTGGCGCGCCGGCTGAGTATAAGACCATCAACCAGCGATATAACAGCGCCCCGAGAGAGCAGACCTTTCCTTTTCGCTTCAGGGTGAGATAGTGAAGATTTGCGCATGATTATTTGTGCATTTGCGTGAAAACGTGTAATTTTGCAAAAAATTAACTAAGCTGAAATGCTATTATCTGCAGTCGGCTCCAAATATTACAGAATTAAATAAAATAATACAATGAAGAAAATCGTACTTACACTTGCGGTCATATTGGTGATGACAACGTCAGCCTTGGCAGACACAACAGGCGCATGCGGCCAAAATGCTACTTGGGCACTTAACGAGGCTACTGAAATCCTGACCATTTCGGGAACGGGCCCCCTTTATGACTGCGGGTCAAACAAAAGTCCTTTTTATGGCAACATGCAAATCAAGCAAATCATCATTAACCAAGGCATAACTACCATTGGAGATTTCTTATTCGAATCTTGCGCCAACCTTGAATCTGTCAGTATCCCCAATTCGGTGACACGCATTGGTAGAGAAGCTTTTTCTGGTTGCAAGAATCTTACAACCGTCGTTATTCCAAATTCAGTGACTGCCATAGACCGCGGTGCATTTTATCTGTGTAGCAGCCTCAGCTCTCTCGTCCTTTCAAATTCGCTTGAGAGCATCGGAAACAATGCATTCGCCAGATGTCAGGCACTTACTTCCGTCACTTTCCCAACCTCGTTAACAAGGATAGGAGACACAGCTTTCGACGAATGCACAAGCCTCACTTCCATCACCATTCCAAAGTCTGCAACCAGTCTTGGATATGGAACATTCAAAGGTTGTACCAACCTCAGCTCAGTCGCACTTCCTAACACATTAGAGATAATATCAGAAAGGCTGTTTTTTGGTTGCACAGGCCTCACCACCATCACTATTCCGGAATCGGTGACACAAATAAAGTCGGAAGCCTTTGGCGCTTGCAGCAACCTGAACGAGATTTATGTCTCAACAGCCGAACCTCCAACAATTACTTATAATTCATTTGCTTCGAGCACCACAGAAAACAGCACACTTTATGTTCTGGAAACCGC
>JAZUHM010000341.1:0-8970 GCA_045641725.1 Bacteroidaceae bacterium
TGTGAACGAAAATTATCACGAATCTAGTTGAAATTAGGGCGAATTTCGGGGCGTCTAGAGGGCTCTGTGGTGGGAATTAGGCGAGCGGCGGTATGGGGTGGGGGAGGTTGGCCTGTGCAGATGCGCAGATGGTGTGGGCAAAAACGGCCATTAGTATGTTGAAATGCCGCTGCTGAGCCTTAATTCTTTGCCGCGAAGCATGTTTTTGGAGTAAAGGAACGTGCATTAGGCAAATATTTGCTATATTTGCAACCTAAAATAATATTGATTCACGCACTCGTGTTATGAATTCACTGACAATACGCATATCTCATGACCACATCGTGTTTTGCACCTACGACAGACTGAGCAATCTGCTGCCGCAGTATGGGGTCTATGACAATAACCCCGACATCTCGCTGAATGCCAATATTCATCAGGCGGTCAAGACCGTGGAGCTTGCGCGGGGCGACTACAACTTTGTTGACGCCTACGTCTGCGAGGCCACCACGCTGGTGCCTCTCAAGGAGTTTGAGGAGGACGACATTGAGGATATCTATTACCTCAATTTTCCCCAGATGCGCCAGCGCTGCAAGGTGTTCTACGACACCCTGCCATATCTCAATGCGCTGTTGCTCTTTGCGGTAGATAAGGATGTCTGCCGCACATTGCGCGACTACTATCCGCAGGTTAAGTTTCACAACACGCTCACCTCGCTGGTGCTGCAGTATGCGTCGCGCTATCCGTTTTCAGCCACCCAGCCGCGCCTCTATTGCTATGTCAACGAGCAGAACCTCACGCTGATAGTGGTGCAGGGCGGGCAGTTGCAGTTTATGAATTCGTTTAAGATTCACAATCCGTCGGACTCCTTATATTATATTGCGTGCGTGGCAAACAGTTTTGCGCTGACCGCTGCGGGCGAAAAGATATATGTGGGCGGCGACCAGCCGGCGGCTCAAAACCTAACGCTGGCCCTCGACCGCATACACCTGCGTGGATTCTATATGGACGACAAAGAGGAACTTTCGCAGCACCCGATTGCCTCGGTGGCCGCATTCCCCTACGACCTTAAAGTATTGTTGCTCAAAGCGTTTTAATCATCCAGCACTATGAGAGCTATCACCGGAAAATACAAGGGGCGCCATTTTAATGTGCCCAACACTTTCAAGGCCCGACCCACCACCGATTTTGCCAAGGAGAATATCTTTAATGTGCTCAAGGCCTATCTGGATTTTGAGGACTCGACGGCGCTCGATCTGTTTGGCGGCACGGGCAGCATCACCCTCGAACTGCTGTCGCGAGGCGCACAGCGGGTGGTTTGTGTGGAGAAGGATTATCAGCACTACAGCTTTATCCGACAGGTGTTGCGCTATCTGAATGACCAGAACGGCGTGGCGCTCAAGGCCGATGTGCTGAAATTTGTGCCCAAGTGCACCGAGCAATTCGATTTTGTGTTTGCCGATCCGCCCTATGCCCTGCCTCAGCTCGCCGAACTGCCCGAGATTGTGTTGGGGGCCAATGTGCTGAAGCCAGATGCCATATTTGTGCTCGAACATGGCAAGGATTATGATTTTTCGGAGCATCCTTGTTTTGTGGAGCACCGCGCCTACGGCAGCGTGAACTTCTCAATTTTCCGAAAGACCTTAGAATAGAACCGATATGAGACAATTGTTCGCTATAATCTGTTTGCTGATTTTGGGTTGCGCAGTGGCGTTTGCAGACAACATGCATAAAGCCTCGCCCCAGCTCGCGGCCTTTTTGGAAAATCGCCGTGCGGCTGTCGCTGATGGCGCAGCGCAGACCGGCCAAAGCGCTCAAAGCAAGGCTTTTGCCAAGACAGAAACCGTAGAGGTGCTTGTGAGATTCAGTAATGCGGCCCCCTTGGCCCAATGGCTCGAGTCTCGCGGCCTTAAGGCGCGGGCAATGTTCGGCCACTCGCTAACGGCTACCCTGCCGGTGGACTCTGTGGAGCCGCTGATGGCTTTGCCCGAGGTTGAGAGCGTTACGGCTAAAAACAAGCGCAAGGTATTCCTGGATAAGGTGCTGAGCGAGACCCATGCCGACGCAGTACATGCCGGCGAGGGCTTGCTGTCGCCCTATACAGGCAAGGGCGTTATCGTTGGTGTGATAGATCAGGGCTTTGATTTCACACATCCTGCATTCAGAAACGCCGACGGTTCCTCGCGCATCCTCGCCGCGCTGCGTTCAGAGCCGGGCAAAACGCATACTCCCCTCACAACCAGCGAGCAAATCCTTGCGGCCAAGAGCGACAGCCTTGCTGACGCCACTCACGGCACGCATGTGCTTGGTATTGCCGCTGGCGGTGCCCATGCCTGCGACAATGCTCAATGCGGCATCGCGCCCGACGCAGATATTGTGCTTGTGTCGAGCGAGAACTTCGAGGATCCCGAGATTGTTGACGGCATAAATTACATTTCCAGCGTTGCCAAGCAATATGGCGAGCCGTTTGTAGTGAATATGAGCTTTGGCACGAGCGATACGCCCCACCATGGCAAACACGCACTCGGCCAGGCTTTGGATGAACTCAGCAACGAAGGCGCTCTGCTCGTGGCATCCGTGGGTAACTACGGCAATCGCAACGCCCATGCCCGCCTAACTTTCAGTCCTGACAACGATACCAGATATCTATACCTCAAAAACAGGGCTGATAGCATGATTGTCTCTTTTTATTCCCAAAATTCAGAGACTTTCCACGTTACTGTGGGTATTTACAACAAGCAGACCAAGGTTTTGGAGGCCAAAAATATTATTTGGCTGTTGATGAATAAATGCCTGTCGCGCTCTGGCGTTGAGGAAATCACCAACCGCTATTATGTGCGCCTTGAATTGAACGGCAAAAGCCTTTTTGCCAACTATCCAGGGGACGAATACTGCGTGGCATTTGCCGTTAAGGCGGAGGATGGAAACGTTGTGGATGCGTGGGTGTCTGACGACGACTGCGAGTTTGGCGATGCGCTGGACGAAGATGAGCGCTTTGACTGCGATGTTGACGGCGATTATTTCATAGCATCGCCTGCCGACGCCGAAAGTGTGGTTTCCGTGGCGGCCCATACTTTGCGCGATCAGTATGTTGATATATATGGCGTTCCACATGCCTTCTCCCTGATATCAGTTGGTGAGCACGCATATTATTCCAGCAAAGGCCCGCTGGTAGGTGAGGCCGTGGTGAAGCCCACAGTCAGCGCGCCGGGCACATTGGTGCTGTCTTCGATTTTTGACAACAACGGCGCTTACACCAACAGCAGTTCAAAAAAGAAATATATCAAGTCTATGGTCACTTATGGCGGCCAAGACTATTATTATGGCTATGATTCTGGCACATCTATGTCTTCGCCAGTGGTGACAGGCGCTGTGGCTCTGTGGCTTGAGGCGTGTCCCGACCTTACTGCGGCTCAGCTGCAGGAGATTATCAGAAATTCGGCAGTCAAGGACGCATTTACCCGCAATGTTCCCAACAAGCTTTGGGGTTATGGCAAGCTTGATATTTATGCCGGCCTCAAGGAGGCGCTGCTTATCAGCGGCATTCCGTCTGCCCGCAATACCGAGGAGCCATTTACGCTGCAGGCTTATGGCGATCACTGGCAGGTGCTCTTGAATACCGACGAGGATTTTGCCGATGCTCGCCTGGTGGGACTTGATGGCACGGAGTTGTGGCGCCATCGCATTGAGAATCCCACTCGCGGCACAGATTTCGCAGTGCCCACGGCTCAATTTCCCAAGGGCATTTACTTGCTGCAACTCCGCTCAGCCAACCGCACACTGACTCAGAAGATTGTGACTCGCTGAAAGCCGTAAGGCAGCAACTCTGCTCGTATTTAGGTCGTCTGCTGTCTTGTTTGGGCTGCTCTTTGCATACATTTTATTATATTGTTGCAATGTATAAACATAAGCCCGTGCGCATTTGAGTCGTCTGCTCCTCTAGGCGAGGCGAGCTGTCGTGTAGCGACTGAGGGGTCGATGGTGTAATTTGTTGCTATTCAGTCATTTGTGCTTGTTGGACCTCCGTCCCCCTCTGGCTCTTCGAGCCCACCTCCTCTCCTCAGGGGAGGAGACGCCTTAATTACGGTGTTTTTTACCCGACAACAAAATTTTAATTCATAAAAGGGCAGTTCCGATTCACAAAAAGGCAGTTCTGATTTATTAAAAAGCAGTTCCGATTCACAAAAAGGCTGTTTTGATTCACAAAAAGGTTGTTCTGATTCACAAAAAGGCAGTTCTGATTCACAAAAAGCCTGTTTTGATTCACAAAAAGGCTGTTTTGATTCATAAAAGGGCAGTTCCGATTCACAAAAGGGCAGTTTTGATTCACAAAAAGGCTGTTTTGATCCACAAAAGGGCAGTTCTGATTCACAAAATGGCAGTTCCGATTTATAAAAAAGCAGTTGAAATTCACAGAAAGGCACTTTCAATTCGTAAAAAGCCTTTTGCGGTGCCAATATGCGGCAAGAGCCGTCTCCAGATGGGAGGCGGCTCTTGTCGTATGGTATATAATAAAGTATAAGCAGGATTTGCTATGCCCTATGTGGCTTGTGGCCCCACTTGTTGTCGGGCACGGAATCGAGCAGCAGCATTACGGCCAGCAAGGCAATGCCCCAATATGGCGTAAAGTTGAAGCAATATCCCAAAATGTAGGGCACAACTGCCAGCAGAAGCCATTTGCCCGAGCGATTGGTGTCGTGCAGTCGGCGTACTGTGAGCGAAATGAGTGGCAATACGGTGATAAGCAGATAGAGAATGATTACCGACGTGATTACCAAGTGCTTGGTCAGACAGCTTGAGAAGAGCAGATAGAGATATTCGCTCTCGGTTTCGGCCAGCGAGATGGAGATATAATCGCGGCCCATGCAAGCCAGCAGTACTGCGCTCAGCACAAAGCCAATGATGACGTTAAAGGCCACAAATGTCCAAAACTCTGAGCGGCGTGCGCGGCCCGAGAAGTTGTCGAAGCGCAAAAACGAGCGTGCCAACGACTTGATAATACTGTTTGACACGTCGGCGCCTTTGGCTGCGTGGCGGAGATTGAGCAGATGGTGCTCCTCCAGAATGCGGCGCTCGGCAGCCAGTTCCTCCAGTTCCTCTTTGTCTCTCTCGGCAATCTTCTGGATTATGGCCGAGTCGATGCTCTCGTTGATGCAGCCGCAGTTGGGGCACTCCAGCAGCTTTGAGTCGTAAGCCACGAGGCACTCGGGACACGCTTGCTGCTGCTTGGCAGTGGGGCAGCCGCACTCGGGGCATGCCTCTTGCGTTGCGGGATAGAATGTGCCGCACTCGTCGCAGGCATAGAGGCCTTGCTTATAGACGTCGTTTTGCAAAAGAGTGGGGCAGGCGCATTCCGGGCATGCCTCTTCGGCGGCATCGTAGGTTGTGCCGCATTCCGGGCAGAGCCACATGGCTTCTGTCGGGCAGCCGCAGTTGGGACACGCCTGCTGTGTGTCCTCAAATTGCTCGCCGCATTCTATGCATTTCAGTTTTGCCATATCTTGTGCAGTGACAGCTGCAGTTTGGTTATAGTTACTTGCGGTGCTTTGTTTCTGGCAGGGCGTATTTGAGACTGTTGCTCACGTTTAACCCCTTGACGGTCGATTTAAAGTTGCCAGACTTCTGCAATGGGAATACGAGTGTCTCAAGAGTCATTGCCTTGCCCTTGCCATCGGTCCAGTAGGTGCGACCAGTCTTGGCCTCAGCGAGTTTTCCGTTGATATAGAGGTAGGTTGCCTTGTTGGTACCTTGGATGCAAATCTTGGCAGTCTCGCCTGGATATGGGGCGTAGTCGAATGAATAGAGATAGCCGTCGCGTTCATAGCCCATGCGGCCGGTGATAGGATCGGCGAGGTAGAACTTGGCGTTAGGAGACTCGAGGAGCACGGCGCCTTTCTCCTCCTTAGCTGCGGTGAGGTCGAATTCTACGCTGTAGTCGTAGCCGATTTCGATTGTATTCTTGCTGATAGTGCTGTTTGGCTTGATTTCGCCGAGGATGATTGAGGTTGCAGCGCCCTGCTGACGGGAGATACGGCCAAGTTCGTTGACGCCAGGAGCTTCTGAGAGGGTCATGCGCTTCTGGTTGAACTCGTTGTAAGGCAGAGTGACGTTCTTGCCGGTCCAGAACTTGGCGCTGAGGGTCTGCATTGCGGGATAGACGCGGTGATGGATGTCCTTGACAGACACGCCGTTGCCGCAAACGTCGTTCCATACGGCAAACATGCCGCCGATAATCTGGTTGCCGTCGTAAGGGAAGGTGTATTTTTCCTCGCCCACGATGTTAGGAGTCCAGTTCTCGTAGAGATATTTGGTGTTGAGGTAGTCGTAGTAATAACCTGCGTGAGGCACGATATAGGTAAGTCCGTCAGGGATGCTGATACCCTTGTAGCCGAGATTTATCATGGAGTCTGGCGCAGCGTATCCGTTTGACCAGAGCGACATCAGCACGTTGTCAACCTTGATTGGGGTTTCGCCCTTGGCGTGTGTGAGAGAACCCCAAACGCAAGCCTGCTTGCCATAACCTTCTACGTACTTAATGAGGTGGTCGGTGAACTCGCGGAAAAGCTCAACCACTTCTTGGTCGCGGTTTGAGTACTCGTCGGTGCCGATATGCACGCGAGGGCCGATGAATACTGGGTTGTCGCCTTCGAGATACTCCTTCCAGAGGGCGTCAACAAACTGCTTGCTCTTAGGATTGGTGATATCGAGGTGGTCAACGCCGTATTTGGTGCTGCCGAGTTCGGGATCGTAGTGGGTAAATGCGAGGGTGTGGGCAGGGGCGTCGATTTCAGGAATGATTTCTACGCCGTACTGCTGGCCGAGGCGCTGGAGGTCGCGGAATTCCTGCTTGGTGTAGTAACCGTCGCGCGCTGCGAGGCCTGGGTAAGTGTCACATTCGAGGCGGAAAGCGGCATAAGTCTTGTCCCAATCGCCTTCAAAGTGCTTTGGGAAGCCATTGTCGTTGAGGTGAACCTGCAGGCAGTTCATCTTGTAGTAGCCCATAATCTTGACGAGCTGCTGGAGATAAGACATAGGTATGAACTTGCGGCCGCAGTCAATCATGAAACAGCGCATTTCAAAGTCTGGGGCGTCGGTGATGGTGCCCTTAGGCAGAGCGACTGCGAGGTTGGCTGCAGCGCCTTCGGCCTGTGGGTTGCCCTCGGCCATCTGCAGCAGGGTGCGTGTGGCCCAATAGAGGCCGGCCGGGGTGTTGGCGGTCACTTCCACCTTGTCGGTAATGCTGATGGTGTATCCCTCTTTCTTGAGCTTCTTGTCGAGGCCGATTTTCATGATTATTTCGCCGGCTTTGGCCTTTGTGCCGCCCTTGACTGTGAGTTGGAGTCCGTTGAGGGTCTGCAGATCGTTGATAAATGCCATCGCAACGTCTTCGGTGCCGTTGGTAGCGATTACGTTGGTGGCAGAACTGATTGCGAATGTGCCTTCAGCGCCTTTCCATTCCTGAATTTCTGGAATTACAAAAGGCTTGGCGTTCTGTGCAGTTGAGTTAGTTGTTGTGAGTCCCAGCATCACTATGCATAGTGTGAGGAGGCTGTAGAAATTAGTCTTCATGTTTCTTATATATATATTAATAATGTTTATTTATGGTGCAAATATAACTCAAATTGCGCTAAGAGCCAAATTTCCTGCCCAAATCTTATGCCTTAATAGTCAGAAAAGGTTTAATTTTGCTGAGATTTTCAGAATTAACTACGCTAAAATAGAATTTTTGGATATGGAAACAGGACTTTCTCACACTTCGCGCCTCATGGTGGCCGAGGAAAATACAGCCCTTGCCCTGGGTAGCGGCGACATGCTCGTGTTGGCAACGCCGCAGATGGTGGCGCTGATGGAGAATGCCGCTATGATGGCTGTAAGGGACCACCTGCCCGACGGCGCCACCACGGTTGGCTCGATGATAAACACCACTCATGTGCGCCCCACCGCTGTGGGCATGGAGGTCAAGGCCACTGCCATACTGACAGAGGATGAGGGCCGCAAGCTGACCTTTGCCGTCAAGGCTGAAGATGCCAATGGCGTGGTGGGAGAGGGTACTCACATCCGCTATGTGGTTGACCGCCAGAAGTTTTTGAGTAAAATCTGATGCCATTGGCCATGAACGACAAGACCATCACCAACCAGCAGCTCGCCGCTCTGGCCCCCCGCTTCAACACGCCCGAGTTTATCAAATGCGCCCCGGTGCAGTTTCCGCATCGCTACAGTCGGCGCGAAGATGTGGAGGTGTCGGGATTTGTGACCGCGTGGATAAGTTGGGGCAATCGCAAACAAATCATCAAGACCGCCGAGATGATTGACAGCGAGCTGTTTGAGGGAAATCCCTACGGCTATCTGCAGAGCGGCAAATGGGCGCAGTACCAAGGCGACGAGCGCTGTTTCTACCGCACCTGTAAATATAAGGATTTTTATTCGCTGATGAACCGGCTGGACAGCGTCTATCGCGAGTTTGGCAACCTCGAGAATGCAGTGGTTGCCCAAATGACCGAGGGCTTGAATCCTGCTGCCGCACTGAGCCGCCTGTTTGCTGGCATACCCGGAGTGGCCGATGCCACCAAGAAGTCGCCTTGCAAGCGCCTGTGGTTCTTCCTGCGCTGGATGGTGAGGCGCGACGGAATAGTGGATCTCGGCATCTGGACCCGAATCTCGCCGAAGGATTTGATCATTCCGCTCGATGTGCATGTGTTTGAGATGGCCCACGCGATGGGCATCACCACCCGCCGCAGTGCCGACATCCGCGCCGCCGAGGAAATCACCAATCGGTTTCGGCAGGTCTTTCCCGACGACCCCGCCTTGGGCGACTTTGCCCTGTTTGGCTTGGGCGTGGGCCAATGAGCGGGCAGCAGAGATTTTTGGGGGCAATCCGGCGATTGCCAAATGGTGGTGCAGCGAGAATTCTGCGCTTAAATTCAGGTTTTCTGCGCGCTTAAAAATATTAAGTGCGCAATAAATTTGGTTCACAGCGCTGTGAACGTCCGT
>JAZUHM010000342.1:0-2689 GCA_045641725.1 Bacteroidaceae bacterium
TTGATAGAAAAGATAATTGAGGAAATTGAGAAAGAAGATTTAGAGAAGAGATAGAAGATATAAAGGAGAAGATAAAGAAGATATTGGGACGATACTCATGTCTCAATCAACTCTTCGACTAACCCCGACTAATGTCTGTTAGCTCCCAGAGCGAAGCGACCTCACCTCCTTATCTCCTCACCTCCTTACAATAACAAAAACCTACCCGACAATGGCAAAATGGCGAATTGAAGACTCCGAAGAACTCTACAACATCGGTGGATGGGGAGTGAATTTCTTCGGCATAAATAAAAAAGGTAACGTCTATGTCACTCCGTGCAAAGACGGCAACCAGATAGACCTCAAAGAACTGGTGGACGACCTCGTGTCAAAGCGCACCACCACACCGATGCTGCTCAGATTTCCCGACATTCTCGACAGCCGCATCGAAAAGACCGCTGGCTGCTTTGAAAAGGCTGCCAAGGAATACAACTATAAGGGCGAGCACTTTATCATCTTCCCTATCAAGGTGAATCAGATGCGCCCCGTGGTAGAAGAAATCATCAGCCATGGCAAACGCTACAACCTCGGCCTTGAAGCCGGTTCCAAACCAGAGCTCCATGCTGTGATTGCCACTAACATGGACTCCGACAGCCTCATCATCTGCAATGGCCACAAAGACCGCAATTTCATCGAACTGGCCCTGCTTGCGCAGAAGATGGGCAAGCGCATATTCCTGGTGGTAGAGAAGTTTGAGGAACTCGAAACCATCATCACCACAGCCGCCACACTCAACCTGCGTCCGCAGATTGGTATCCGCATCAAGCTGGCCTCGTCAGGTGCCGGCAAATGGGAAGAGAGCGGCGGCGATGCCAGCAAATTCGGCCTCGACTCCAGCGACCTGCTCCGCGCCCTGCAATATCTGCGCGACCACCAGATGGAAGACTGTCTTAAACTGATGCACTTCCACATAGGCAGCCAGATCACCAAGATTCGCCGCATACAATCGGCCCTCACAGAGGCAGCGCAGTTCTATGTGCAGCTCCACAAGATGGGCTTCAATCTCGAGTTTGTAGATTGCGGTGGCGGTCTCGGCGTCGATTACGACGGCACCCGCTCATCCAATAGCGAGAGTTCAGTCAATTATTCCATTCAGGAGTATATCAACGACTGCCTCTATACCTTTGTAGAAGCCCGCGACCGCAATCAGATACCTCACCCCAATATCATCTCCGAAGGTGGACGCTCGCTCTCTGCCCACCATTCTGTGCTTATTATCGAGGCCTTCGAATCAACCTCGCAGCCCTCTATGGACGAGTCGTGGGAGGCATCGCCCGATGACCACAAGCTGGTGCGCGACCTCTCGGAGATATGGGACAAGGTCTCAGCCCGCTCTATGCTTGAAGACTGGCACGATGCCGAGCAGATTCGCGAAGAAGGCCTCGACCTCTTCCGCCACGGACTGATTGACCTCAAGACTCGCGCCCAGATTGAGAGCGTCTATTGGAGCATCACCCGCGAGGTCAATGCCTTGGCACATGCCCAAAAGCACATGCCCGACGAGCTCCGCAAGCTCGACAAGCTGCTCGCCGATAAATACTATTGCAACTTCTCGCTCTTTCAGTCAATGCCAGACTCCTGGGCCATCGACCAGATGTTCCCTATTATGCCAATCCATCGCCTGGCAGACAAGCCCGACCACAATGCCACTATTCAGGACATCACCTGCGACAGCGACGGCAAGATTGAGAGCTATGTCTATAACGGCCGCCAGACCACATATGTGCCGCTCCACAAACTCAAAAAGGACGAACCTTATTATATAGGTGTGTTCCTCATTGGTGCTTATCAAGAGATTCTGGGCAATATGCACAACCTCTTTGGCGACACCAATGCAGTGCACGTCAGTGTGAACGACGACGGCACCTACAGCATCGACCAGATTATCGACGGCGAGAGCGTGGCCGACGTGCTCGACTATGTGCAGTACGACCCTAAGCAGTTAGTGCGCCGCCTTGAGACATGGGTTGACAAAGCCATAGAAGAAGGCCGCATCACCCAGCGCGAAGGCAAAGATTTCATATCTAACTTCCAAAGCGGCCTCTACGGCTATACGTATCTTGAATAATATTTAGATAAGGAGAAAACGGGAGATATCGGGAGTTAATAGGAGTTAGCAGAAGTTATCGGACAATACTCAAGTCTAAATCCTCCTCCCCCGACCAACCCCGACTATCGTCCGTTAACTCCCATTAACTCCCAAATAACTCCCTTTTTTAAAAATGAATCTCACAATAGTAAAAGTCGGCGGCAAGATAGTTGAAGAACCCGAGTCGCTCAAGCAGTTGCTCGATGGCTTCTCCAAGATTGAAGGCCCTAAAATGCTCGTACACGGCGGTGGACGAACTGCCACCCAGGTCGCAGCGCAGCTCGGTCTCGAGACCCAGATGATCAATGGGCGCCGAGTGACCGACGCCGAGATGATCAAGGTTGTCACCATGGTCTATGCCGGCCTGGTAAATAAGAATATCGTGGCTCAGCTCTCCAACCTCGGCCTTAAGGCCCTGGGCCTCACAGGCGCCGATATCAATGTCATACGCAGCCACAAGCGCCCCATTACTCCTGAGGGCATCGACTATGGTTTTGTGGGTGATGTTGACCAGGTAGATGCCGAGGCCATAAGCCTGCTCATTGAGGGCAAGTCGGAGGC
>JAZUHM010000343.1:0-1648 GCA_045641725.1 Bacteroidaceae bacterium
GTCGGCCACGTACTTCCACGTCTCGATGGCAGTGTTAAGATCCTTGGAGCCAAAGCGCTGTGTCTTGGTCTGAGCACTTGCGCCCAGCGCCAAAACCAATATTGCAAACAAAATACAACTTATCTTCTTCATCGTCTAAAGTGATTTTATTAATTTTCAAAACATTTCAAGGCGCAAAGATACGACTTTTAATTAAATATCTGCGATTATGGATTGCTAATTTCGCAAAACAATGCCGCAAGGCGCCATTTATTTAGTAATATAATGTATTATGCAGCAGGTAATGCACGCTCCGAGCATCATCAGACAGAGCAGCAATCGCGCCAGCTTGCCTGCAAATATCGAGAGCATGGTGTAGAACGCCACCTTGAGGCTGGTGCCCACAGCGGCCCACGATTTCCAGGCCTTGGTCTCGAAGAATGCGCCCACAAAACCGCCCACAAACGGGCCGACTATCGCGCCGCTGACATTGCCGAGCACGGGTATGCCGATTGTGCCCACCATAAAGCCCACAAAGAGGCCCACCGTGGCCAGCGCCATCGACAATTTGCCTCCGCCGCCCGCCTTGGCCATCAATCCCGGCATGATATAATCAAGCACCTGCACCAATATCAGCAGCACTGCCACAAGCAAAAGCATCAGCACCATAAACCACGAGGGATGAATGGCGGTCACAATGGCCGTGGAGACCAGACTCATCAGCGAACCGGGCACATGCGGAATGACAGAACAGACTACGCCCGCCACACTCAGCACCGCAGCAATCACAAAAAGCACTACAGCCATGTCGGGATCGATCTGCACGTCGGCAATCGTCTCCGAAAAAAATGTCTTGAAGAAATCTGCCGCATCAGAAGCAAACGAACTTTGAAGCAAACCGACGCAGGCACTCAAACCTGCGAAATTCAACATTGGGAAAAGCATGTTTTATCTACTTTAAATGATTTATCTGAATTTAAGGGGCCGCATGCTATCTGCGGACACGGAATATCGGCACCTGCACGCCCTCTGGGGCATATTAGATGTGCAAATATAATAAGAATGCACAAAACAACGGCAAATATTAACACAAATTATGATTATAAGCCCGCTTATCGCCCTGGTTTAAAAAACTTTTAGTAATTTTGCCACTATATGAACAGACCAGAAGTAAGACCTAAGAAAAATCTTGGCCAGCATTTTCTCAACGACATGAGTATTGCCAGCCGCATTGCCGACACGGTGGACACGTGTCCCGACCTGCCTGTGCTGGAGGTCGGCCCTGGCATGGGGGCACTGACAGAACACCTGCTCTGCAAGCGTCGCGACACTTATGTGGTAGAGATTGACCGCGAGAGCATCGCCTATCTGCAGGAGCATTTCCCCATGCTGCGCGACCGCATTATCGACGGCGATTTCCTCAAGATGGACCTGTCAAAACTCTTTGACGGCAAGCCGTTTGTGCTCACGGGCAACTATCCGTATAACATCAGCAGCCAGATATTCTTTAAGATGCTGGATTTCAAGGACCTCATTCCCTGCTGCACGGGCATGATCCAAAAAGAAGTGGCCGAGCGCCTGTGCTCAGGGCCGGGCAACAAAGCCTACGGCATTCTGAGTGTGCTGCTGCAGGCTTGGTACGACACGGAATATCTCTTCACCGTGCCAG
>JAZUHM010000344.1:0-2128 GCA_045641725.1 Bacteroidaceae bacterium
GCTGAATCTTTCAATGCAAAAATCAAGGCGTTTAGAGCTTCATTAAGAGGCATTGTCGACGAAAAGTTCTTCCTCTTCAGACTTGCAAAGATTTATGCTTACCCCCACTAAATTTCCACTGAGCCCAAGAATCCTATTGCCCGCCAAGGCTTTGCGCCACGGCGTAGCCAGTGGACCACGCGGCCTGCAGGTTGAAGCCGCCGGTCACAGCGTCGATGTCGAGCACCTCGCCGGCAAAATAAAGACCCGCCACCCTCTTCGACTGCATAGTGTTAATATCAATATCCTTGAGCGACACGCCGCCGCAAGTCACAAACTCCTCCTTGTGCGGATACTTGCCCGCAACCTCATAAACGTCGGCCGTCAGCACCGCCGTCAGGCGATTCAATTGCTTTTTGTTCAATGCGCCCCAGCGCTGCGACGCCGGTATGCCGGCGCGCCGCAACAGCACATCCCAGTGGCGGCTCACAAACTGCCGCGGATAGGCCGAGCCAACCAGCTTCTGCGCATTGTCGGCAGCCAGCCTCGCTATCACGGGGCGCACACTCTCCTCGTTGTCGCCGCCAAACCAATTCACCGCAATCCGACAGCGATAGTCATTCTCGGCCAGCCACCGCGCAGCATGCGACGACAACTTCAGCACAGCCGGGCCACTCACGCCCCAATGGGTGAGCAACAGCGGGCCCGCGCCGCACAACTTAGTGCCGCAGATGCCCACGCTCACATCCTCCACCACCGTGCCCATCAACTGCTGGTGCCAATCGCCCTTGACGTTAAGCGTAAACAGCGACGGCACAGGCGCCACCACATTCACACCGAGCGGACTCAGCATCTCAAAGCCCCTCATGGTAGGATGCCCGCCCGTGGTCACCACCACACGGTCGCACGCCATCGTGGCGCCAACCTGATTAGTCACCACAAAACGGCCGTCCGGCTTCTCAACCTTCACTACCTTATTATTATAATGCACGCGCACACCCGCGCGACGCATGCCGCGCAGCAGAGTATCTACAATCTCCATCGCATCCTGCGACTGCGGAAAAACACACTCATCCTCCTGCGCCACAAGCCTCACGCCCTCGCGCTCAAACCACGCCCAGGCATCCTCATGGCTAAAGCGCGCCAAAGCCCGCCGCATCAGTTTGTCGCCGCGCGGATAGACATCCTTGAGGTTCGCCACATTGGCAAACGTGTTGGTCAAATTGCAACGGCCGCCACCCGTGACAGCCACCTTAGCCAGCGCCTTCGGTTTACTCTCCATCACATGCACCTCAGCCTCAGGCAGCATCCTGGCCACCTCAATGGCGCAAAAACAACCCGCCGCACCGGCTCCAATAATAACAATTTTCATTTTCATGACGCAAAAATACTGATATTTTCGCAAAACATGCTATTTTTGCACCACAATCAACCCGCCTAACGGCCACAAAACCACTCGTTATGAAAAAAATCATCACAATCCTCACCCTCATCGTCACCATCCTGGCCCAAGCCAACGACGGAGTGTACTACACCTCAGGAAACCAGCTCGTGCCATTGGCAGAAACCACCATCAGCGTCAGCAAAGAGATACTCACCATCTCCATCCTCGACAATGGCCAGGCCCAGGTGGATGTGTATTATGAATTTCTTAATCCCAACGCTACACCCAAGACCCTGCTTATGGGCTTTGAGGCCGACCCCTCGTACAACGATGACTACAAATTCCACCCCAACGGCAAACACCCACACATCCACAACTTCACCGTCGAGATGAACGGCCAGAAAATCACACACAAAAACGCAGTCAGCGCCCTCGACAAATTCGCACCGCTCAACACCGCCCAGTGGCAGCTCGACGACGACATGGGACTCATGCTCGTAAACAAAAAGACCCACCAGACACTCCAAGACTACGCCTACGTCTATTACTTCAACGCCACATTTAATCCAGGAGTCAACAAGGTGCACCACACATACACCTACACCATGTCGGAGACTGTAGGCACCTCGTATGAGATACCATATAAACTCTCACCCGCAGGCCGATGGGCAGGTGGCAAAATCGGTGATTTCACCCTCATCATCCGTGCCGACAAGACAGCCAAGCACTTCCTCGTAGGCAAAGAAAGCCTGCCCGGAACCAAAC
>JAZUHM010000345.1:0-3381 GCA_045641725.1 Bacteroidaceae bacterium
CCACGGTAGCATTTACCCTGTCACCCTCAAACGAGATAGCGGGCGTTTTCATCTCATTGTCCGAAAGTGCAACGCCATTAAGTTCTACAATCGTAAAAGCCTGATTGTCAATACTTGGCATAGATTTGCCACACGACAACAATAGGCAGATTGAAGCTGCCATCACCAAAAACATCTTTTTCATTTTCTATATACTTTTAATGGTTAATAATTATGGTTTAAAACTATAAGTGATCGGGAATCGGTGCAAGTATTTCATTTATTGCATTCAGTTCAGCGGCAGAGAACTCGATATTATCCAAAGCCTGAATATTATCATCTATCTGGCGAGTACTGCTTGCGCCAATAATGACAGAGGTTACAGGCTGTTTTACCAGCAGCCACGCCAATGCCATCTGCGGCAGTGTCTGCGAACGAGCCTCTGCTATTCTGGTCAGTTTGGCGGCGGCATCTATACGCTGCTGTGTCACCTGGTCCATGCGCAGGAATCCCGTTGCCTTTGCTGCACGGCTGTCGTGAGGAACTCCGTTCAGATACTTGCCAGTGAGCAGGCCTTGCGCCAGCGGAGAGAAGCACACCACCCCACTGCCATTCTGCTGTGCCACAACGAGATTGGGCTCGGATATGCGGTCAAACATGCTATGGCGATACTGGCTCACAAGACACGGCACGCCCTGGCTGCGCAAGTAATCGTAGCACTGCTGCTGCTTGTCGGTCGGATACTTGCTGATGCCCACATAGAGCGCCTTGCCCTGTCTAACGATATCCACAAGGGCCTGCATGGTTTCTTCTATCGGGGTGACACCATCATAACGATGCGAATAGAAGATGTCGAAATACTCAAGCCCGGTGCGTCGGAGGCTTTGGTCGATGCTGGCCATAAGGTTTTTGCGCGACGAGCCATCGCCATAGGGTCCCGGCCACATGCGGTGACCCGCCTTGGAGGCTATCAGGACTTCGTCGCGGTGGGCACGTAAATCCCCATTGAGTATCTTGCCGAAATTCTGTTCGGCGCTACCTGGCTCGGGGCCATAGTTGTTGGCGAGGTCGAAATGCACGATGCCTTTGTCAAACGCATGCAGCACCATATCGCGTGCATTGTCAAACGAATCTACACTGCCAAAATTATGCCACAATCCAAGACTGATGCGGGGCAACAAGAGGCCACTCTGGCCACAAAGGGAATATTCCATAGCTAAATTTATTATCTTTGGCGCAAAGGTAAGACTATTTCCGCATTTTGTGTGCTTATATATAATAATAATGTAGCGCGAGAGGGGATAAATTAAATATTTTTGGTATTTTTGCACACAAATTTTCAATATCAGCCGACTTATGACAACGAAAAAGACATTTATAGGCATCATCGCCCTGCTTGCGATATTCTGCATTAGTGCGTCGGGCCAGACAGCCAGCGGCTCTGCATCTGGCTATGATATCCGCGAGAGGAACTACCCTGTGTATGTGCTGCTGGGCACGTTTGACATCATCTCGCCAAACAAGGCGTCGCACGACGATTGGGGCCGCGCCCACAAGCCAAGGGTGCCAAAAGTTGACAATCAAGGACGCACCCTTCGACCTGAGTTTGAATTTGCCGAAGACCTGCTCGACGCTATCTACGACGGACTCTCGCTTGGCCGCAGAACCATGACTCAAGACATACAGTCAAGGACCGAACTCAAGCAGTTCCTCAGCTCGCAAGACGAAGAGGTCTATGCCCTTGAAGGCACGATAACCAAGATGGAATCGGCCACAAAATACACCACCAGCACTATCAACAAACGCCGCGAAATCAACTCGATAGAAGCCACAGTGCATGTGAATTTCGTTGTGGTGGACCTGCGCACCGACAAGGCCGTTACCACATTTGATTTAGAGCGCTCGGGCTCGTCAACCTACCGCCCCAGCATTGACGATGCCATGAGCAAAGCCCTGAAGAGCATCACACGCTCTATCAAGGTCAAGCTAAACGAAATCTTCCCCACTTACGGCAACGTAACCCAAATAGGCGAAATCAAGAAAAACAAAGCCGAGAGTCTGTTTATTGACCTCGGCACCGACGATGGCATAGAGTCCGGCAACCACTTTGAGGTGAAGAAACTCACTATCACCAACGGCAAGGAGGTTTATAAAAAGGTAGGCAAGATAAAGGTGACAGACGACCAGGGAGCTACCGCCTCGAAGTGCAAAGTGGTTAGCGGCGGCAGCAAAATACTCACTGCCATTGAAGAAAAATGCCCACTCGTAATCGAATCCTACCTCGGATTCTGGGAATAGAAGAAACATGAAGCACAAAATACACTGACACACACTGCAAGTTTATAAAAATAAGCGTAACTTTGCATCGAAAATAAAAAACACACACCATGCTACTCTCAATGACCGGCTACGGCAAAAGCGAAGCCGTATATCAAAACAAAAAGATTGTTGTAGAAATAAGATCTCTCAACAGCAAGAATATCGACATCAACACACGTATTGCATCACAATACTTCAGCAAAGACCTCGAGATTCGCCAGCTCATAGTCAAGGAACTGGTGCGCGGCAAGGTTGACCTCTCTATCAAAGTAGAGGAAACCGGTTGCATCAACGCCGCAATCATCAACAAGGACGCTGTAGAGTCCTATGTGGCACAAATAAAAGAAACCAGCGCCCAAATAGGCATCAACGAGCCACAAGACTGGTGGGCAGTAATCTGCAAAATGCCAGGCGTGACACAGTGCTCCAGCACCACCGAAATCAACGACGAGGAATTGGAAGTAGTACTCAACGCAACCAAGGAAGCCATTAGCAACCTCATCACCTTCAGACGTCAGGAAGGCGAGGCCGTAACCCTCAAGTTTACCGAAAAACTCGACAACATAGCCGCCCGACTGAAAGAAGTTGACCAATACGAGACTGCACGCACCGAGAAAATTCGACAGCAAATCGTCAGCAAACTCGAGACATTGCCATTGGAATACGACAGCAACCGACTCGAGCAAGAGATGATTTACTATATCGAGAAACTCGACATCAACGAGGAGAAACAGCGCCTCGCAAACCACCTGCAGTACTTTGCCGACACAATGAACAGCAACGAAGCCCAAGGCAAGAAACTCGGTTTCATAGCACAAGAAATGGGCCGCGAAATCAATACCCTCGGCAGCAAAAGCAACCAAGCCGAGATGCAAAACCTCGTGGTAATGATGAAAGAAAGTCGGAGGCCAAGCGGTCTTAGGAAGACAAGGATTTGGTTCAACTCCTTGGCACACAGAACGACATGGCTACGATCCGACTTAAACTCGGTTTCATAGCACAAGAAATGGGCCGCGAAATCAATACCCTCGGCAGCAAAAGCAACCAAGCCGAGATGCAAAACCTCGTGGTAATGATGAAAGA
>JAZUHM010000346.1:0-6497 GCA_045641725.1 Bacteroidaceae bacterium
CCTACCCCTCAGTCGCTACGCGACAGCTCCCCTAAACAGGGGAGCAGACGGCTCAATCACAACGGCTTACGCCACCCGCTTGTGTTATGGCGCCCTTTCAGGGCTTGTTTGTCGGTCGGCGTCTTGGTCGAAGTTTGGTACCTTTCGTAGCTCGGCGCGTGACGCGCCGAGCTACGAATGGCACTTGGTTTTTTCGGTGTTTGGTGCGTGGTGGCGGTGGCGGATTTCGCTGTAAAAATTTTGAAGTGCGTGCTTATTTTGGTTCACAGCGCTGTGAACGAACGTTCATAGCGCTGTGAACAATCGTTCACAGCGGTGTGAACAAACGTTCACAGCGCCGTGAACAGAAATTAGCGCGCACTTCATTATTTTTATCTCGAAACTAGCGCTTTTTGGGGCGCAGCGCAACGGCCTTTCTACCTTATTATATTTCGCACGCGCGAGGAACTGTTAAATAAAGTTACGATTAACTATTTTTTGCACAACAATTATTCACGCAACGTGATTATTCTCTAAATTTGCAGACATAATTGACTGTTTTCCACTCATTTAATCACTAACCATCAACACTTGTAGTGTATGAAAAAATTTGTATTGTTAGCATGTCTGTGCGTCGCCTTTACAGCAATGTATGGCCAAAGTAAGTTAAAACGGTTCCAAAATGTGGGCATCGTGGAATGCACTGGCTACATACCACCATTTAAAGACCAAATCTACCCAACAGCAGGCACAAGCTCTTCCTCAAGTTTACCCGTCATGGCCTTCTCTCTCATCGACCGCGTTCACTACGAGCCTTATATGTATCTCACAGAGGAAGACGTGGCCGACTACATTACATGCCGCGTAGTACAAAGACTGGACATTGTGAGATGGATGTATAGATGCCTGACTTATCATGAATTTGACAAGCAGGGCATAGAGAAATATTTCAATCCTCTGTGTTCGTCTGACATTAGGACTGCCATCGCCGCCAACAAGAACGGCTCGCCTAAGGAGGGGTGGCAGATATTCCTGCTACCGAGCGAAAACGACAGTCTGCAAGTTATCTATGAAGGCAACGACTGGTTCAGAGTAGAAGGCGACGGCCAGCAGGTGCGCCTGCAGATTGTGTATGTGGGCAAGCAGATGCGCGCAGTGCTGGTTGGCCTGGAGAATCCTACTCGCGGCATCAATATCGCACTCAACTCCTCTACCACCGTAAAAGGCTACCGCTTCGCTGACTTTAGCAATTATTATTACAAACCCGCAGATTACCATGCGTTTATGAACACAGAAATCAGCGCTTATGCCAAGGCAAACCCACAGCACTCCTTGCAGGGCCTGGTGACCGAGGGCGTGATGAATGCTTACCGCGAGAAAGTGCAGAGAGAAAACGAGCTGATCGTAAGACAGTTCTATGCCAACCTGACATCAAACGATTTCGTGGCAAAGGACTTCTCAAGCAAATACAAGAACCTCGTGCTTTCACCCCTCAAGGACTATGTGAAAGACTACAAGAAATACAGAGACGCCGACAAGGACGGATGGGACGTATTCATGCCGGGAAAAACAGCCGACGACGAAACCTTTAACGTGAAGTACGCAGGAGCCAACTGGTATGAGGTGAGCGCCGCAGCCACTCCCACGCAAAAAGTGCGACTGATGACAGCACAATTAACCGACAAGGACCACACACCCGTAATCATCGGCCTGCAAAACGCTGAGTACGACATCAATACACATCTCAAAAACCTTTCGGTACCCGACAAAGGCATAAAACGGCTGTCAGCCCTCAATTACTGATTTTCAGGACTACACATTGTGGACTAAACATTAACCACAAAACACTGAAACATGAAAAAAGCTGCCATATTTCTCTGTATTCTCATCGCAGGGCTTGCGCTGAGCGGATGCTCTGAAGACGAAGAGACCGTAAATGTTGATGTGCGCATTGCCACAAGCACTACGGTCCATATTCCAAAGAGCGTAACTATCTGCGGTGAGAAAGTCGTGCCGGAAACAGACCCCAAGAAAGTACTGACTCTTGAAAACCACAGAAATGATGCCAAGGTTATCACCATACCAAGGTCAAAACTGAACGAAATCAAAGAGCTCTACGAGCGCTCGCTTGACCCAAAAGTCCTTTCGTGGATAAACATCGAGGCTTCAGACTACTCCCCCTCCATCAACATGTTTAGAGTCTGCACCAAAGTCTCACCCGACAAGAGAAGACTCCTCATCGTGATATGCAGAGTGGACGAAAGAGTCTATTCTGGCATCCTCGCCTACTACGCCTCCTTTTATTCTAAATAGCAAGCCGCCCGCCGACTCGCAAACACACAAAAAACTGTGCCCGGAATCGCCATAAGGTTCCGGGCACAGCTGCAATATGGAATTTAGTCCTATTTCTTCACAAATTCTACTCGGCGGTTCTTGGCCTTACCCTCGTCGGTGCTGTTGTCAGCTATAGGTTCCTTAGAGCCCTTGCCCACTGCGCTGAGGCGGTCTGCACCAATGCCGAGCTCCACAAGCTTAGCCATGATTGCATTGGCGCGCTCCTGAGAGAGCTTGTCGTTTGTAGCCGCAGAGCCGGTGTTGTCGCAGTGGCCCTGAATCTCAAACTTGAGGTCAGTCTGCTGAGTCATAAGCTCCTTGATGCGATTTATTTCTGTCATCGACTCAGGCTTGATGGTAGATTTGCCAGTGTCGAAAGTAATTGCGTAGGTGATGATCTTGCCAGTGCTTGTGAGGCGGTCATAGAGAGGCACCGCGCCCTTCGCAAAGCGGAAATCCTTGAACTGAGTGCCCTTGAGCGCTGTCTCGCCATTGCCAAGGTATTTTGGAACGCTATAAAGCTCCACGTAATTTGCCTGCACGCAGTTAGGAGCGCTGGCAATGCGTGCTCCATTGACATAAACCTTTGTAGCGCGTTTGTTAAACGAGAGTGCAAAATGATTCCACGCATTAGGAATCACAGAGAACGTGTACTCAATATCAACGTTGTCGCCACCCGGCTTCTGAAATGTAAAACGACCCGCGCCATTCCTATTTTCACCATTTACAGAAAGGAGTACTCTTCCAACCACATCGCCACCGGCCTTCAGCGCAAACTCAATGTCGTTGTTCTGGTCGAAGTCGTTATATAGGAAATAGTCAAACTCAATGGTATATTCGGTAGGCAGATAATTCTTTGGGGCCTTCATGAGCGGGCAGATGGTACCGCCGTCACCTCCAAACTCCTTGCTTGCGGGAGGAAGGCTGATAACGGTCTGGCCGTTGAGCATACTGATCTCGCAATTGCCATCCACGAGGTCCCACTTGCTTGGAAACTCGCCTACCTGCTCGCCGAGCACGAGATCTTCAAAGAAAATCTCATCGCCTGGCACAAAGTCGCTCTTGGCGTAGGCAGTGGTGGGGTCTTTCACAGGATCTTCGGCCTGGGCCGTGGGAGTGCCCGCGCCGCCTGCACCAGGTTTCTCGGCAGGCTCGCCGTTGCTCGGATTGCCCGTGCCTAATACGGCATCGGCGGCCTTTCCGACCGCATCTTCTACCTTGCCGGCAATCTTTTCTTTTACCTTTTTCTTTATGCCCTGCAAAATCTGGGCGTCGGCAGTTGTTGCCGATAGCATAAGCGCTGCACAAAGCGCAAAAACAAGACGTATTTTCATAACTAAAATGAATTTGTTGCTACAAATATAGCAATTTGAGATAACCAGACAAAATTTTGCGGCAAAATATTGACATTGCGCCCCATCCTCGCGGCTTAATATCACCTCTTTGCCACAATTTAGGGCAAAAGGATAACGAGTTATCATAAAAAATCGTATCTTTGTAGAGAAATAACAAACAACTATGGCCCAAGAACAGTTAACTCCAATGATGGCGCAGTTTCGCGACCTCAAGAAGAAGCATCCCGACGCACTGATGCTCTTTCGCTGCGGCGATTTCTATGAAACCTATTGCGAAGATGCCGTGACTGCGGCGCAGGTGCTGGGCATCACGCTCACCCACCGCAGCAGCAAGGGCGCACAGGCTGCCACAGAGATGGCGGGATTTCCATACCACGCCCTCGACACCTATCTGCCGCGCCTCATCAGGGCCGGCCACCGCGTGGCTATATGCGACCAGCTCGAGGATCCCAAGCTGACAAAGAAGCTTGTAAAGCGCGGAGTCACAGAGCTCGTAACGCCAGGCGTGGCGCTCACCGACAATGTGCTCACATCCAAGGAGAACAACTTTGTGGCCGCCATCAATATGGCAAAAGGCGCATGCGGAGTGGCACTGCTCGACATCACCACGGGCGAATTTGCCGTGGCAGAGGGCACTGTGGACTACATATCCAAGCTTCTCCACAACTTCGCGCCCAAAGAGGTGCTGCTGGAACGCGGCACCAAAGAGAGATTCCTCCGCAACTTCGGCCAAGGCTATTTTACTTTTGAACTTGACGACTGGAATTTCGCCAAAAAGAGCTGCCACGACCGACTGCACAAGCACTTCCAGGTGCGCAACATGAAAGGCTTTGGCGTGGCCCACATGCCAACGGCGCTCACTGCGGCCGGCGCCATTCTCTTCTACCTCGACGAGACAAAACACACCCACATAAAGCACATCACCTCCATTCAGCGCATCGAGGAGGACCGCTACGTGCGCCTCGACAACTTCACAATGCGCAATCTGGAGATCTTGCAGACCATGCATGCGGAGGGCAAGAGCCTCTTGCAGGTAATGGACCGCACGGCCACGCCGATGGGAGCCCGAATGATGCGCCGCTGGCTGGCTTTTCCGCTGTGCAATGTGGCGCAGATCAATAAGCGCCAAAACTGCGTGGAGTTCTTCTTCCGCGAGCCGGAACTGCGCGAACATATCCTCGACAACATGCGCCAGATCGGCGACCTCGAGCGACTGGTGGCCAAACTGGCCGCACAGCGCATCACGCCCCGCGAAATGGAGCAGCTCAGATACGACCTCGAGGCCATCAAGCCCATACACGAGGCGCTGAAAGACGTGGCCCAGCCCTCGCTGCGCGAACTGGCCGACAAGATAGACATCTGCGCCGACCTCCGCGACCGAATAGCCTCGACCATGCGACCCGACCCGCCCGCGCTGACGGCCAAGGGCGGCTACATCAACAGCGGCGTCAACGAAGAACTCGACCGCTTGCGCAAACTATCGTCGTCGGGCAAGGAATATCTGATCGAAATGCAGCAGCGCGAGACTGAGCGCACCGGAATACAGAGCCTCAAAGTGGGATTTAACAACGTATTTGGCTACTACCTCGAGGTGCGCAACACATACAAGGAACTCGTGCCGCCCGAATGGATTCGCAAGCAGACCCTGGCCCAGGCAGAGCGCTACATAACCGAGGAACTCAAGAAATACGAAGAAGAAATACTCGGCGCCGAAGAAAAAATACTCGCTCTCGAAGCCAGAATCTACGCACAACTGCTGCAAGAGGCACAGCAATATATCAACGCCATACAGACCGACGCCACACAGCTCGCCATCATCGACTGCCTGCTCTCGTTTACCACACTGGCACAGGAGAACAGATACGTGCGCCCCACCGTGGACGACACCACCACCCTCGAGATAGTGCAAGGACGTCACCCAGTGATAGAAACAGAGATGAAAGTCGGCGAAAGCTATGTGCCAAACGACGTGCGCCTCGACACCGACAAGCAACAGATAATCATCATAACTGGTCCCAACATGGCCGGTAAATCAGCCCTCCTCCGCCAGACCGCCCTCATCACACTCATGGCGCAAGTAGGCAGCTATGTGCCAGCCGACAAAGCCCACATCGGCCTCGTTGACAAGATATTCACCCGCGTCGGCGCAAGCGACAACATCTCAATGGGCGAGTCAACATTTATGGTCGAGATGACCGAGGCCGCAAACATCATGAACTCATTCAGCGACCGCAGCCTCGTACTCTTTGACGAACTCGGCCGCGGCACATCCACCTACGACGGCATCTCCATAGCATGGGCCATCGTAGAGCACCTCCACGACAACGACAAAGGCCACCCGCGAACACTCTTCGCCACCCACTATCACGAACTCAACGAAATGGAGAAATCACTCCAGCGCGTACATAATTTCAATGTGTCGGTAAAAGAAGTTGACAACCACATCGTGTTTATGCGCAAACTCGTAGCCGGAGGCAGCGAACACTCCTTCGGTATCCATGTGGCCAAGCTCGCCGGCATGCCACCCACCATCGTCAAGCGAGCCAACCAAGTGCTCAAGGAACTAGAAGCCAACAGCGACCGCGAGGTATCACGCCCCAACGTGACCGACCTCAACAGCACCAAGGAAGGCGCCCAACTCACATTCTTCCAGCTCGACGACCCCGTGCTGCGCCAAATCCGCGACCGCTTCCTGCACCTCGACATCAACAACCTCACCCCTATCGAAGCACTCAACAAACTCAGCGAAATCAAAAAAATCGTCTTGGGCAAGGGATAACGTCCCGCAACCATCGCCTATGCCATAACTCCTGTTTCAAGATGAGACAG
>JAZUHM010000347.1:0-3750 GCA_045641725.1 Bacteroidaceae bacterium
CATGGTCTCGGCGTTGAGGCCGTGCCAATCGACTTGGCCGCTGGGGTTGAGCGCGATGATGTCGGCCACTGAACAGAGATAATATACTCCCTGCGTATAGGTATCGCCGTAGGACACGATGAATTTGCCGGATTTCTTAAAGTCCAGTAGCGCTTTGCGAATTTCCTCGAGCGAAGCGGGGTCAGAGGCCAGGGCTCCTGCCTGCAAATAGATGCCATCGATATTGTCGTTGTCTTTAGCCTCGCTGATGGCTTGCAGCACCTCGTCGAGTCCTATGGTGAGTTCGTCGCTTAGCAGTTCGTCGAGGAGTTTGTCGGTCTTTTTCTCCTGCATCACGCCCTGCAGCGGGATGTAGAGCACGCTGTGTCGGCTGGTAGTGTAAGACGTGCCGGCTGCCAGCAGATAGATCAGGAGCACAATGCCCAGAATGCCCATGATAATTGAGCCAAGCACATAGCCTGCCGCTGCCGACAGGACGTTGAGCAAGAAGTCCATGGGCGTATGTTTGGCCGCAGGTTTTTGTCTGGGCACGGTTATGGGTCTTGGCGCCGGCTGGGCTTGTGGTTGCACAGGCATGGGCTGGGGAGTAGCTTGATAAATGGGCTCCTGCTGCGGCATAGGTTGCGGTGTTTGCTCAACGGCGGGTTCTGGCTGTGGTTCAGGCTGAACAGGTGACTCAACAGCGGGGGTATTTTGAGGGGTATCGCTGATTATTTTGTCTTCTTCGCTCATAACAATTAAGGTAAAATGATTTATTTGCTGCAAAAGTAATGAAAAACCTCTATTATCGCTCTTTAATTATCAAAGAATTAGTTATCTTTGCCGCAAAATAGGAAAAAAGATGTCTAAGTTAAAGTCTATATTGCATTTATTGGCTCGCCACAAGTATATAGTGACGATTGTGCTTTTTGTTGCGCTGATTGGCTATTTTGATTCCAACAGCCTGTATAATCGCTACTTGCTTCACCAGGAGGAGAGCGCCCTGCAGCAACAGGTAGATTACTATTCGGAGATGTATGAACGCGATACTAAAGAATATATCGACATTCAGAAAGACCCGAATCAGGTGATCCGCATTGCTCGTGAGAAGTATTATATGCAGAAGCCCAACGAAGACGTTTATATATTTGCCGATGAAGAATCTAAATAAACTACAGCTTGCGATTTACGCACTTGGCGGTCTGCTGATGCTGGCGGGCGCCATGCTGATGGCCTTTTTGCCGGTGGAAGCCCCGTATATTTTTTGTGTGGGCTCGCTGATGTTTGCGGCCATGCAGTTTTGCGCCTCGTATGAGGGCGACAATGTGGTGATTCGCC
Source organism: Bacteroidaceae bacterium (assembly GCA_045641725.1). Lineage (GTDB taxonomy): Bacteria > Bacteroidota > Bacteroidia > Bacteroidales > Bacteroidaceae > UBA6382. The sequence continues at coordinate 1,318 of JAZUHM010000347.1, forward strand.
GCCTTCGCCGCCAGCAATTGTTTGGAGCAGTGCTGTTTATGCTCGCAGGCGCCTCGATGTTTGCCAATAAATATATTGTGGAGTTCACCAGTGTGCAGAATGTGTGGATTTTGTTTCTCACAATCGGCACGCTGCTGCAGACGTATTCCATTTTCCGCCTCTCGCATGAGCTGAAAAAAGAGGAGCAGTCCAAGTAAAAATTTTCCCGTTGCGATGCCAGCTCCTGCAAATCCCAAGACTTATGCGCTGTTGCAGCCTTTGGCCTGGATATACGGCCTTGTGATGAAGGCGCGCAACCATCGTTTTGACACTGGCAGCCTGCCTGTCAGGAGTTTTGGTGTGCCCGTAATCAGCGTGGGCAATCTCAGTGTGGGCGGCACCGGCAAGACGCCGATGTGTGTGGCTATACTGCAGATTTTGCGCGACATGGGAGTGCAACCGGCCCTTTTGTCGCGAGGCTATGGGCGCCGCACCAAGGGCTATAGGCGTGCTACGCCTCAGAGCACGGCGACCGAAATGGGCGATGAGCCAATGGAGGTCTATACCACCTTTGACGGCCAGATGCCAGTGGCTGTTTGCGAAAAGCGTTGCGCGGGAGCCGAACAACTGCTGGCCTCCGAGGAGCAAATAGGGGCCATAGTGCTCGACGACGCCTACCAGCACCGATATATTGACCGCAACCTGAATATCCTGCTCACGGATTACAACCGCCTCTACACCCGCGACCGCATTTTGCCGGCTGGTCGGCTGCGCGAGTCTGCGCAAGGCGCCAGCAGGGCTCAGATAATAGTGGTTACCAAGTGCCCCGCAAATCTAAGCCGAGCCGAGGCCGAGGCAGTGGTGGCGGAGTTGCAGCCAGCCGAGGGCCAGTCGGTGTTTTTCACCACGATATGCTATGAGGATATGCCGATTGAGAATCTCACCAGCAAGAAGGTGCTGATTGTCACCGGCATTGCAAAGCCCGAGCCCCTGATAGAGCATTACCGCGCCAGGAGTGGCCAGGTGGAGACCATGCGCTTTGCCGATCATCACGCCTTTACAGACACCGATATCAAGCGCATAGAGCAGGCCGCTGCACAGGCCGATGTGGTGGTGACGACCAACAAGGATTTCCAGCGCATGCGAGATAAACTGCCCTCATCGTTGCAATCCAAGATGGTGGTGCAACGCATCAGCGTGGCGTTTTTATTTGACCAAAAGAGCGCCTTTCGATCGCTTGTGGCCGAGGTGGCAAAACCTCAGCCCGCATCGCGCAATACAAATAAGGAACAATAATAATTATAAACCGAAATACTATGACGTCTCAACGTACTGAAATATCTACACTGGGTGAGTTTGGATTGATCAAGCACCTCACCAAGGACATTGCCCCGCAGCAAAAATCAACAGTCGTGGGAGTGGGCGACGATTGCGCGGTGATAGACCACGCGCCTATGCAGACTCTCGTGACAACCGACCTCTTGCTCGAAGGCGTCCACTTCGACCTGACCTATGTGCCGCTCAAGCATCTGGGGTACAAGGCTGCCATGGTAAATATCTCCGATGTCTATGCCATGAACGGCCGTCCTACGCAGATGGTTGTGAGCCTGGGCATAAGCAAGCGCTTCTGCGTGGAAGATCTGGAGCAGTTGTATGAAGGAATGCGCCTGGCTTGCGAGGTGCACAATGTGGATATAGTGGGAGGCGACACGACCTCTTCGCTCACGGGCCTCACCATAAGCATTACCTGCATGGGACAGGCGCAGGCCGACGAGATTGTACGTCGCTCGGGTGCGCAAGACACCGATCTTATTTGCGTGAGCGGAAATCTGGGCGCGGCCTACATGGGACTGCAACTGCTTGAAAGAGAGAAGGCTGTGTTTGAAAGTCAGGCCAAGGCGTCGGGACAGAGCCAGACCTTCCAGCCGGATTTCAGCGGCAAGGAATATCTGCTCGAGCGACAGCTCAAGCCCGAGGCTCGCGGCGATATTATAGATAAGTTGCACGAGGCTGGAGTAAGGCCGACGGCCATGATTGATATTTCCGACGGTTTGTCGTCGGAGTTGCTGCACATCTGCGAACAGAGTGGCGTGGGCTGCTCGGTGTATGAGGAGCGCATTCCGATTGACTACGTTACGGCCCTGCAGGCGGAGCAGTTTAACATGAACGTGACCACTTGTGCGCTGAACGGCGGCGAGGATTACGAACTGCTCTTCACCGTGGCGTTGAGCGACTACGAGAAGGTGCGCGACCTGGAGGACATACACATAATCGGCCGCATTCAGAAGGAGGGCCTTGGTCGTGTGCTTGTCACCCGCGACGGAGCAGAATTCCCCCTGCAGGCACAAGGCTGGAATCCGCTCGCCACGGAATAGATTTTGCTACGAACAGCGATTATTACATAAAGAATTTATTGTTGTTCGGTAAAAATACTGTGATTGAGCCGTCTCCTCC
>JAZUHM010000348.1:0-4200 GCA_045641725.1 Bacteroidaceae bacterium
TGGTTGTAATATCCGCATGGGCAGGGGTTCATGCTGGCCACGAGCATAAAGGAACACGGCAGTTCGATGTCGTATCTGGCGCGGGAGATGTGGATCCGGCGGTCTTCCAACGGCTGGCGCATGGTCTCGAGCACGCTCTTAGAAAACTCTGGCAGCTCGTCCAAAAAGAGCACGCCGTTGTGGGCCAGGCTTATCTCGCCGGGCTTAAATGTGGTGCCGCCGCCGATGAGGGCCACGTCGGAGATAGTGTGGTGAGGACTGCGAAACGGGCGCTGGGCTATGAGCGAAGTGTCTTTGCTCAGGCTGCCGGCCACAGAATGGACCTGCGTAGTCTCAAGGCTCTCGCTCAGCGTGAGCGGCGGCAGGATTGATGGCAATCGCTTGGCCATCATCGACTTACCACAACCGGGACTACCAATCAAGATGATGTTGTGGCCGCCGGCTGCTGCCACCTCCAGGGCGCGCTTGACGTTCTCCTGGCCTTTTACGTCGCTGAAATCATTTTCATACACCGACTGCTGTTCATAAAACTCCTTGCGGGTGTCAATTTGCTCGGGTTCGAGCGTGGGTTTACCGTTCAGAAAATCCACCACCTCGGCGATATTTCGGGCGCCATAGACGTCGAGATTATTTACCACGGCGGCTTCGCGCACATTGTCGATAGGCACAATCAAACCCTTGAGCTTCATCTCGCGGGCCTTGATGGCAATAGGCAGTGCGCCGTGCACAGGGCGTATAGTGCCATCCAGCCCCAATTCGCCCACGAGCATATACTGATTGAGGTCGGCACACTGCAGCGATTCTCCCGCGGCGAGCATGGCGATGGCCAGCGGCAGGTCGTAGGCAGTGCCCTCTTTCTTGATGTCGGCCGGGGCCATATTAATAATGTAGTGGCGTCCGGGTGCCATGCCCACGGTGTTGCGCAGCGCCGTGGTGATGCGGTCGAGGCTTTCCTTGACTGCATTGTCGGGCAGGCCGAGCAAAGTGGTTTTTATTCCCTTAGTAGCATTTGCCTCTACCTGCACTGGGATAGCCTTAAGGCCATTGAGGGCGGCGGAATACAGTTGTACGAGTGTGCTCATGGGTTATGTTATTTTGAACGCATTATTTATAAATCAGCACCGTGAGGCGCTCGGGGTCAAACACGCGGCGCGCCATGGCCAGCAAATCGTCGGCCGATATACTGCGGATGCGATTGCAGATAGCCTCGACATCGCGATGGCGGCCGTTGATGGCGTAAGTCTTGCCCAAGGCGAGGGCATAGCTTTCGAAATTGTCGCCCGCAATAAGTATCTGCCCAATCAGTTGTTTCTTGGCCATAGCCAGGCGCTGCGGGCTGAGCGGCGTGTCGCACAGCGAGCGCAGTTCGTTCATCACCAATCGTTTGCATTTATCGACCTTTGTCTCTTCGCAACCGAAGTAAACGCTCCAAACTCCCGTGTCCTGATAGCTGAAAGTGTTGCTCTCTACGGTATAGACCAAGCCGTGCTTCTCGCGCAGACTGACGTTGAGCAGCGAGTTCATGCCCGGGCCGCCCAGGATGTTGTTGAGCAGAAACAAGGCCGTGCGGTCTGGGTCAACCGAACTGCATCCGCGATTGCCAATCAGCACATGGGCCTGATGGGTGTCGCGGTCGCAGATGCGCTCCTCGACCTCATAGGCGGGCAACGGCTGCAAGGAGTGGCAAACTGCGGCAGGCTGCAACTGGGCCGTGTGCTTGTCGAGCAGGCGCACTACCTTATTGAAATCCACCTGGCCCAACACGAAAAACGTGGCGTTGTTGGGGGCGTAGAAACGGCTGGTAAATCTCAGGGCGTCGGCAGTCTTGTATTGGCGAAGGCGGTCAGCGTTGCCCAGGATGTTGCGTCCCAGCCCGTGACCGCGGAACAGCATCTCCTCAAACTCGTCGTAGATCAATTCTGCCGGCGAATCGTTGTAGCTGTCGATCTCGTCGATAATGACTTCGGCCTCCTTATCGATCTCATGCTGGGGATAAACGCTGCGGAATACGATGTCGCTCAGCAGGTCCACGGCGCGAGGGAAATCTTCCTTCTGCACAGTGGCATAATATACAGTTATCTCCTTGTTGGTAAAGGCGTTGAGGTCGCCGCCCACGCGCTCCAGGCAGTTTCTCACGTGCCACGACTTGCGGCGGGTCGTGCCCTTGAAAGTCATGTGCTCGCAGAAATGCGCCATGCCCGAGTCGGCCTCTTCCTCGTGGCGTGTGCCGGCTCCGACTATGTAGCCGCAATAGACCACATTGGTGGGTGAAGGCTCATGGATTACGCGCAGGCCGTTGGCCAGGGTATGTTCGTGAAAGATTTTCATCCGAATATTCTTATTCAAAAAGTCTATACATCAGTGAAAGGTAAAGTGTGCGGTTTTTGCCGCCTCGCGGATCTACCTTGAGCAGACCTAAGTCGGCGTGGGCGCCAATGCTTATCTGGCGATTGTATTCATAGCCAATCTTAACGCTCAGACCCGCATCGAATCTGTGCATGCCCGCATCGCCAAAGGTATTTTTGTCGTAGTAATAGCGCTTGGAGCATTCCTTGTCGGTGTCGCCATAGGTCTCGGTCTTGCCCCACATGCCGTAGGCCACGTAAGGGCCGGCCGACAGCGAGACGTAATGGGGCGAAGCCAGCCTGATATAGTAATTCATCATCACTGGAATCTGCAGATAGTTGCCATAACTCCTTACGCTCTTCTTGCCAAAGAGCTGGTCGCCCTTTTCGGTATAGACGGGCTGCTTGTTGTCGTCGAGTATGGGCACTATCTCGTCGTGCTCCTTCCAGCCTTTGGCGAAATAGAGCGCGCTGGCGGTGATGGACCACTTCTGGTCAAACTCGTGTTCATAGCCAAGGCCCACGCAGAAGGTACCTATGTTTTTTGTGCTGCGACCATAGAGCGAGGTAAGGCCTCCGCCCACGTGCAGCACCATGTGCTCCTGGGCATAAACTGCGCCGCAAAGCAGCAGCAACGCACTGATTATAAATGTTTTCTTCATGATAATATCTGTTTTGTTCGTTAATATTCCTATCGTTTGCGCACCGGCGTAAGGGGCCGGCGCTCTTATTTCTTAGTCACGCTCCTCAGGTATTCGCCAATGCGGTCGAGCCAATTGTAGGAGCCGGTGCCGGGGGCCGCTCTGTATTGAAAGCAATGCTGGCGCAGAGCCAGGGTGTGGAGTTCGCTCTGTATGCCCATGCTGCGCATCTTCTCCCATATCTTGACAGAGCCCATGCTGCAATAGCCGTCGGCATCGCCGTGGAGAAACAGCATCGGGGCGGTCTGGAGGTCGAAACTAAACTCCGGCACTATCACATTGCTGTCGTTGTTGCCGCCCTCAGAGTTAAAACCGTCGGCGCCGTCGGTCAGGGTGTAGGCGGGATAGATGCCTATGCCCCACTGCACATTGCAGGGCAGGCGGTCTATGTCGTCGATGGGCCAGTAGCTGCGATGCAGCGACGAGGTAACGCCCATAAGGGTGAGGTGTCCGCCCGCCGAACTGCCCATTATGCCAATCTGATTGGGGTCGAGGCCACGCTCGGCGGCCTGACTGCGCACCAGGCGGATGGCTCGCTGCAAGTCCTGCCACGCTGTGGTGTGCTTGGCCAGACCTACGGGCCGCGGGGTGCGATAGCGCATGGTCACCACGGCCATGCCCTGCTCGTTGAGATAGCGTCTGACGGGCGCCACCTCAAATCCGTCGGGGTTGTTCTCCTCATACGAACCGCCCGAGTAGATTATCTGTATCGCGCTGGTCTTGAGTTGTTTAGGCATGTGCCACTCGATGTAGGGCACTCCCTGCGCGGCCTGAGCGTTGGGCATCTTGCCCTCTGGCCACACGTCCTGGCGCTGCACTGAGGCGCGGGCGTCGTCGCTGGTGTAGCGATGCATGATCTCCACCTCGGGCTCAAGCGGACCGAGCACGCCCATCTGGCGCATAAACTCGATGCCGCGGTCCAGACCGTGGGCGCCGTGGCCCCGATTGGGGTAGAGATGCAGTTCGGCCGGCACCTTGATGCGGCGCAACTCGCGATAGACGAGCGTAGAGCCGTTGGGTGAATATATGTCTGTGCCGCCGTGGTGGAGACTGATGGGACAGGTCTTGGCGTCGAACTTAAAAACCTTAGACAATGCCACGTCGCTGCCATAGCCGTCGCGGGTGGCGGGACTGCCGTCCTCGGCATCGGTGGT
>JAZUHM010000349.1:0-2252 GCA_045641725.1 Bacteroidaceae bacterium
CCAAGAACATCCATTGTCCATCTATCCAAACCTCCACCCAGGCGTGATTGTCGTCACAATGCGCCCAGCGAGGAGTATAGCACTGGCGCGCCGGGATGCCTGCAGCACGAAGAGCCGTGACAGTAAATGTCGATTCTTCTCCACAGCGACCAAGCCCAGTACGCATAGTTGCAAGCGGCGCAGAGGTACGAATATCAGCCGGGCGATAAGTCACATACTCATGGCACCAATGGTTTACCTCAAGAGCTGCGTCATACATAGTCATGCCTTTGAGGCGTTCCTTAAGAACATCAAACATCACAAAGCGAGCGCTATCAAGATTCTCATTGTTGACACGATATGGCAATACAAAATGACGAAACACATCCTCGGGAATAGCAGCACCCCACGGCATTTCCTGCTTTGCCTTGAAAGCATACTGGGCTTGCTTTACAAAGAAATCGCAGCTATAATCGGCAATATCGTTATATGGCATATAAGCATAAAGAAACTCTACGGCCTCACGCTCTGTAGAACTGAGAGCGGCAATAGATTTATAATCAGCGCCTATTGCCTTTCGTATCAAAGCCTCGCGCTTGAGGAAGTCGGAGTGTACTGCACTGCGGTAAGCAGGATCTGTGATAAAATGCTGCGAATTGTCAGCAAAAGCGACAATTGCAAACACAAGGAGCGAAATTATTATAAAGAGCTTTTTCATATTCTGTTTTTAGCAATGTTTACAAGTTGTGACACAATCCTCTGGTCAGTCACAGTCGTACCGTCTGATAGAGTGCATTTGCATGAACCGTGCACTTCCTGCACACCTGTGCGACTAATAATTTCTGCCACATTCTCTGGGGCAATGCCACTGCCGGCAAGAATCTCAATGCGTCCTTTGGATTGCAGCACCAGGTTTTTGATCGTGTCGGCCCCCGCAAGGGCAGTAGGTCTGCAACCTGAAGTCAGTATGCGCTTACAGCCAGTGGAGATAATCACCTCAAGTGCCTCAAACGGATCTTGGCTCATCTCATCAAATGCGCGATGAAATGTGACTTCCATCGGTGCGGCAAGAGCGACAATTTGCCTTGTCAAATCTTTGTCAACATATCCCTCTTGTGTAAGAAAACCCACCACAACTGCATGAGCGCCGATCTGCTTGCACGCCAGCACATCGGCCTTAATCTGCGCCACCTCATCGGAAGAATAACAGAAATCACCACCTCGTGGGCGAACCAGCACATGAGTACGCACCCCAAGGGTATTGACACAATAATCAACGCCCTCCATAGCAGGTGTGACGCCACCGACCTCGAGGTTTTGGCAAAGTTCTATTCTGTCAGCTCCACCTTTTACTGCGTTTTGTGCAGACATTATGGAATTACAACAAATCTCTACTTGCATACCATCTGAATTTTGCTACAAATTTACATAGAAAACTTCAATACCACACCATTTAAACAAGAAAATCCCCACAATCCAAAGATTGCAGGGATTTTTATTGGGCTTAGGCGCTATGCGCAGCGGCCTATATTATAATAATGTATAGCGACATAATTACTTAGCCTGCTCGAGAGCGAGGGTCTTGGTTGTCTGGTCGCAAACCTCAGATGGGCCCCAATACTGGATAGGACCTGGGTAAACATAAGAAGTAGTCTTTGCCCACTCCTCACGCTTGCTTGCGAAGTACTTATAAGGAGCACCATCAAGTTCAACAAGCGCCTTGCGGATAACTGGCTTCATTGCGCCATTACGACGCTCCATATTCATCATCATGGTAATAGGCACACCACCTGCAATCCACTCAGCAGCAGGAGCAGTAGTGTTCTTGATGATAGACATATAGCCGGTCTTGCCATTTGCGATAAGGCGGCTTGCATTGAAACCAAGTGAGTAGCAATAGTCGGCATCGTAGTTAGATGGAGCAGCGCAACGACCTTCATAGCCGAAGAAGTGGTGCTGCGCAGAGAACTTGCCATTGTACTTGCCCTCAGCTTTCCAAGCCTCAAGCTTGGTAGCAACCATTGCAGAGAGAAGCTTTTCTGTTTCGATGAGGGAAACCTGTACATTGCCGTGAGGGTCGCGGTCGAGGCAGAGCTGGCGCTCTACATCCTTTGGAAGTGACTCAAGTACAGCGAGGTTGTCAGCAGCGATGTTGCTCTTAACGAAAGCAACCTGCTCGTCCTTAGAAGCGAACTCACGCATTTCACCTGTTGCAGGGTCTGTGAGAACTTCGTTGAGCTCAGCGATGAGCTTCTTGAAGGCAGGGATAAACT
>JAZUHM010000350.1:0-6848 GCA_045641725.1 Bacteroidaceae bacterium
GCGTCGGTGAGTGCGAGCTGCGCCTTGCCGGTCTGCGGCTTGTCAGTATTGTTGATAATGTTGATGGCCAGGATGGTCTTGTCGCCGCTGCGCAGGAATCGCGGCATGTTGGCCTGCACTGCAACGGGCTTCTCAACGGTGATCAGTGTGTCTGCAAAGGCATAATCCAGATTGGCGGTGTGGGCTAAGGCGCGGAAATTCCACGAGGTGAGGCTTTGGGGCAACTTAAACTCTATGCGCACCTCGCCCATGCTGTTGGTCTTGAGAGATGAGGCAAAGAAAGCTGTCTCGTTGAAGTCTGAGCGGATTTCCACCTGCTGGGTGAGGTCTTGTTCTGCGGGGGCAGCATCAAGTCCTGCCACTTGTCCCCGAAGCGCTTGCTCCGCAGACTCAAATGCAGGCTCTACGTTTTTATACAGCATTGCGGGGCGGGCGCCGCCAACGGCCATCTCTCGTAACACGATCATGTCGCCATAAGGATTGAAGATCTTGCTTGCGGGTATGGTAAACATGAGTGAGTTTTCGTACTGCTTATTAAGTTTTTTGAGCGAGCGGATGGTGAAGTCGCGACGATAATAAAAGGACCATCTTTGCAGAGGAATATCTCTGTCGTAGTAGAGGCCGAAAGGCAAAGAATGCTTGCCGAATTTGTCGAGGCTTGCGTCGTACATGGTCGCCAAAACCGATGCGCTGACAGGCTTGTTGTCTTTAAGAATCTGCATGGTCCATTTCTCATTGGCGCCTGGCTGCAGCTTGTCGCGGAAGGTGGTCCATTTTATTTGGAGAGATTTGTCGGGCAGCGGCTTGGTGAAAGTCACAGACTTGCTCACCAGCGAGCCGTTGTCGTAGATGGCAAACTGTGCGTGGATGCCATTGCCATAGGCCTCGTCGTAGGTGTAGTCAAAGCGCATTACGCTGTCGCTCAGGTGGATGAGCTTGGAGTCAATGACTTTTTCGTTTGCCACGAGGTCGTAGCGGAGCCAGGTGTCCTTGAGCGGAGTGCCTACGATGATGCTGGCAGGCTTGTCTTTGGGGAAAGAACTGCCGTCGCTCCACACCTGCAGCTTGTCGGAGCCGACAGGCTTGGTGTCGTTGAGGGAGATAAGTGTGAACGACTCGCTTGCATAATTGTATTTGTTGTCGTCGTCGGCAGGCTTCACCGTGAGGCGGTATTGTCCCGAGGGGAGAGACTGGATAAAGTCAAACTGCCCCTTTTGGTTGAAGTCGATGGTGCCGCTGCGCAGGGTGTCGTTGTTCTGCTTGAGCACATAATAGCCTTTGCCCTTGACACTGTTGCCCATGCTGTTGGTCTGCGAGGCCACGATGGTCGGCATCTGCTCTTTGCAAATGACGCTGGGGATATTCAGACTGACGTAGGAACTCCAGTTGCCGGCATTGATGTAGATAATGCCCTCTTCGGTCTCGCCGTCGGCGGCGGTAGCCTTGGCGCAGACCTTGTAGGTATAGACCATATACCTGTAGCGCAAGTCGCTGTTGGCGGGATAAGACATTACTACGGGCAGTTCAAAACGGCCTTCGCTGTCGGTGGTGATGGTGTCGCGCACAGTGGCAGGAGTGTCGTTGTTGTCGCTGTAGAACCACCAGCTTCTGTTGCGCTCAGACGAGCAGACGAGTTTAGTCTCGCCCATTGGCATGCCCGAATAGGCTTTCACCTCGCCGGCCACAGTGATGGTGTCGCCAAGCGAATAGGCTTTGTCAGGCGCCTGCAGTGTCACATAGAATTTTGGTCTCTTGTATTCTTCGACCTTGAAGTAAGCGCTGCCGTATTGTGTCTCCAGACGGAATCTTCCGTTGAGGCATTCCTGGGGCAGGGTAAACTCAGCGCCAAATGCTCCGAGCTCGTCGGTAGTAGCCATGGCAGATTCGAGCATCTTATTGTTGGCGCTGTAGAGTTTAATCTCAAAAGCTGTGCCATTGAGCACTCGGGTGCTGTCGCCGTCTTTTTTGAACAGGAAACCGCCCACCTTGACATTCTGGCCGGGGCGATAAATGGCGCGGTCTGTGTGCATCTGCAGACTGGTGCTGTGATCTTTGCGGTTCCAATTGTAGTTGTAGCTGCGGGTGAGGCTGACAGAGCTCAGTGCCTTGTCGTCTGGGGTAGAGGGGTAGATGTCGGCATTGTGTTTTGAGGATTCGATAATCAGCTCGCCGTTTTGGTCTGCGTCATAGTCCTGCCAGTAATAGCCGGAGTCGAGATAATATTTAATGCGCAGGTGAGCATTGGCAACCGGCTTGCCGTTTTTAAAGTCTATCACACACACTTTTACCTTCTGCTTAGGCTGTGGCAATTGTATCACGGCCAGCGCAGACACATGGATGATGTCGTAGGTGGGTTCTGCATCGGCGCCCTCCAGCTTGACGAGATACAATCCGCTTTTGGGCATCTGGATGTTGAATGTGTCGCGGCAATAGTCGTAGGCCAGATCTTTTTTGAAACTCAGCTGCATCTCAAAGTCTTTCTTGGCAGCAAACCGCTCAAAATCAGAACTCTTGAGCTCCTGATACACACTGTCGCTGGCAGCGTATGGCAGGCGGGTGTAGCTTAATGTGGCAGAAGTCATGTTTTTGTGTGTCACATATATTTGTGCCTGCTCGCCAGGATAAATCTGTATGTCGGAAATCTTGCATTCCACCTGAGAGCGGGTGAGTTCTTCAAGCAAGTTTCTGAGAGTGTTGGTCTGAGTGGTGTTTGGATATTTCTGCAGAGTCTCGTTGATGAAATCGTATTTCTCCTTATTGTTCAGTGATGGGATAAATGCCACACGCGCTTCGGTCACCAGCGGTATGTCTGCGTATTCATAGATGAGATTTTGCAAAAACTCGTCGGTCGTGCGGTGGGTAATCCGAGCAGAGTCCAGTTTGGCCAGCAGTGTGGCCTCGCGGTTGTTGTGGGATTTGTACCACGCTATTTCCTTGCCCATAATCTCGTGGCTCAATACGTCGGCATCCATGGTCTTGAGCTTGCGCATCTCCTTTGCCACAAACGGATAGACCACGCTCAGCATGTCGTGGTTGTAATATCGGCTGTCGCTGGCTCTGTCCACAATCGGCATGTAGTCCTTGCTGCTTGCCTCGGCCAGGGCTGCGGGATTGCTGGTGGCTGCCATGTATGCCTCGAGTGCCTTTTGTTTTGACTCAGGATAGAGGTGCATGTTTTTGTTGGCGTAGAGCCATCCTTCCACCATCTGCCAGATACATTTGTCGGCGGGTTTGGTCTGCTTGGCGGCTATCGCTTCTATCTTGGGCAGCATAGCGCTGGCGCTGTCGCTTGAGATATCCTCGGCAAGGTTGATGCGCATTATGTAGGCCTTAATCAACTCGCCTTGGTTGTCATGCGATTGGGCTGTGCTGATAATCTTGTCTATAAGGTTCAGCGCCGTTTTCGGCATGTCGTCTAATCGGGCTTTCTCGACTTTATTCCACATCTTGGTGTACGACTGGCCCATCATTGCGAGGGGCAGCAGCATAGATGCGATGAGTGTGATGCAAATCTTTTTCATAGGTGTAGTTATGATGAGTTGAGGGGGTTATTCTTCAAAGTGTGAGATGCTGAGCTTGGTGCCGTCAAACTGGGCCACGGTGAATTTGCTCACCCAGTCGCCGAGCACCACAAACGTGCCGCCGTTGGGCAAGGCGCTCTCCTGGTCTATGTGTCTGTGGCCCACTATAAAATATTTGGTATCAGGATGTTGCTGGGCGTAGTTGCGTGCAAAGGCCAGCGTCATGTCCTGGTCTTCCGGCAGTTCGATGCCCTCCTTGCCTTCGTGCTTGATGCGGCTGTGGCGGGCCCATGCATAGCCAAAATGCATGGCCCATCGTGGGTGGATTGAGGCAAACAGCTTTTGGCAGACCTTATTGTGAAAGATAGACCTCAGCACAAGGTATTTCTTGTTGTTGATGTCGAGCGCATCGCCGTGGCTCAGGCAGAAGCGGGTGCCGTCAAGCTCTACCTCTACAAGTTTCTCTTTGTGCAGAATCACGCCGCATTCCTGCTGCAGGTAGTCGTGCATCCACAGGTCGTGGTTGCCGATCAGAAAATGCACTTCCACACCCATGTCGGTCAACTCGCTCAGCTTGCCAAGAAAGCGGGTGAAGCCTTTTGGCACAGTCAGCTTATACTCGTGCCAGAAATCAAACATGTCGCCAAGCATATAGATGGCCTTGGCGTCGTGCTTGATAGAGTCGAGAAATCTGACCACGCGCTTTTCCTGCTCGCGACCGTTTTTGATGGCCCACGAGCCAAGGTGTGCGTCGGATATAAAATAGGTGTTCATTGATAGAATACGAGCATTGGGAGTTTTACAAAAATCCGAGGTCGGCCTTGGCTACTTCGCTCATCATGTCTTGGTTCCATTCCGGTTCAAACACGAGGTTTACCTGGGCCGTCTTCACTCCCTCCACGCCAATCACCTTCTGTCTTACATCCTCCATGATGATATCGGCCAGCGGACAGCCTGGGGCGGTGAGTGTCATGTCCAGGTCGAGCGAGCCGTCCTCGGGGTTATAGTCTATCTTGTAGATAAGCCCCAGGTCGTAGATGTTGGCTGGTATTTCGGGGTCATATACTGTCTTGAGAACTTCTACAATTCTCTCTTCTACTGAAATTGCGTCCATAATATAGTAATGTTATAATAGTCCTTCGCTGGTAAAACTGAAATAGTTATCCTGTCCGTCGCAGACGATAATATGGTCTATGAATCTTACGCCCAGTTCTTTGGCCACCGAGGCCAGACGAGCGGTGAGCTGTTTGTCTTGCGCGCTGGGCTTGGGGTTGCCGCTGGGGTGGTTGTGAGCCACGGCAAAGGCAGTGGCCTGTTTGGTGAGCACAAAGTTAAAGATGGCGCGCGGCTCGGTCACTGTGCCCTTGATGTCGCCCTGGCTTATGCATCTGTCGGCCAGGTATCTGAGCTGGGTGTCGAGCAGTATCACCCAGAAACACTCGCGGTCTTTGTCGCACATCTTGGGCCTGAAGAATCGGTAGAGATCATCGGCGCTGGTGAAGCAGGTGCGCGGCTCAAGGTCGGCTTCCATGCGTCGGCGTGCCAGTTCGAGGGCCGCCATGATAGTCACGGCCTTAGCCTCGCCAATGCCTTTAAAGGCCGTCAGCTCGTCGTAGGTAATGCGGGCCAGCGATGTGAGGTTGTTGTTGCACGAGTCGAGCACGTCCTGCATCAGGCTCACGGCATCCTGCGACGGAGAGCCCGAACCAATGAGAATAGCCATCAACTCGGCCACCGACAGGCTGTCGGCACCGTTTTTAAGCAGCTTCTCACGCGGCCGCGAGTCCTCGCTCCAGTTGTTGATGGCTTTTTTCATGTTTATAATTGTTTATATTGTTGTCCTTATTTCCTTATCTCCTTACTCCTTACTCCTTATCTCCTTACTCCTTACTCCTTATCTCCTTTTCTCCTTACTCCTTATCTCCTTACCCCTTATCTCCTTACTCCTTACTCCTTACTCCTTACTCCTTACTCCTTATCTCCTTACTCCTTATCTCCTTATCTCCTTACCTCCTACTCATAAAACGTCTCTTCGTAGGCAGTAAACTCGCCCTTGCCGCGGATTATGCACTGCCAGAAGGCAATAAGGAAACCGCTGCCATAGCCCAGCAGCTGCACAAAAGCCGCAGGCACGGCCAGCAGACCGACCTTAAAGCTGTGTTCCTTGGTGCTGGCGTCGATGAGGATGATGATGGCGTAGAGCCACAGCGGCAGGTATGCCCATCCCCACACCATGCCAATGGTGAGCAGCAGGGCGGTGACCACGGTGAATGCAGCCGGCAACATGTGCACAATCTTCATGCTGCCCGGATGGCGCTTGTGGAGGTGTATGCGGGCAATGCCGGAGTTGTGCACCTGCTTAAAGAACTTCCACAGGTCGGTGCGCCTCTTGTGCCACACCCATGCCTCGGGAAAGAGACGGCACTTATATCCGCCCTTGAAGATGCGGATGCTCAGGTCAATGTCTTCGCCAAATCGCATCTTGCAGAATCCACCCAGCGCCAGATAGACCTTACGCTTGAGGCCCATGTTGAAAGAGCGTGGATAGAACTTGTCGAGCTTCTTCTTGCCGCCGCGTATGCCGCCGGTGGTAAAGAATGAGGTCATGCTGTAACTGATGGCCTTTTGTATAGGGGTGAAATCCTTGTGCGCACGGTCGGGGCCGCCAAAGGCATCGCTGTCTTGCGCCGCCAGTTCGGCATCGATGGCGTCGAAATAGCCCGGGGGCAGCACGGCGTCGGAGTCAAGGATTATCAGATAGTCGCCCGTGGCGCGTTCGGCTCCGTAGTTGCGGGTCTGGCCCGGGCCAGAGTTGGTCTTAAAGAAATACTTGACGTTCAGGCGGTCGGCATATTGGTTGACGATATCGTCGCATTTCACCGCCGAACCGTCTTCCACCACCAGCACTTCCACCTCGTCGGTGCTGCGGCCCTGAGCGGCGAGACTCTCCAGCAGCTCGTTGACCTCGTCAGGGCGGTTATATACAGGAATAATTACAGAATATTTCATAATGCTGCGAAATTACTAACATTTATCCGAATTTCATACATTATTAATAATAAATAACACAATAAGGCACGAATGCTTGCGAAAAAAGCAAGTTTTTAGTTCTTAAAACGTAAATTACCATGAATCAGACGAAAATTATTCATAAATTATTTTCGCCCGCTGCGGCCAAAACAAAAAAATTATGATAAATTTATGTCTCATTTATGATAATTCGCGTTAAAAATAAATGCCTGCGGCGCTTGGTTTTAAAACGTAAATTTTCATAAATTATGACGTTAATTATTCGTAAATTATTTCTCGGTTGGTGCTCGGTGCGGG
>JAZUHM010000351.1:0-3043 GCA_045641725.1 Bacteroidaceae bacterium
GAAGACTTTTTTTTGCGTAGCCACTTTTTCGGTGACAAACTTTTTGATCACATGTTTTGATTAAATTATTTCAGACGTCCCTAGTAATATTCCACTGAGCCGTAGAAATCTATAGACTTTACCCAAAATAATGATTTCCTCATTATATTTCTAGCCGTTGGCAATAACGCGGAAAATTATTAGTCAAAAGTATCGAGCAATTTTACTACACTCAAAAGCTTCTAGTTTTCGGCTAAACAAGTTGATTGTTTGATTCCATCATAGTATGACAGAATTTATCCATGACGCGTATACATTAAAAGCACTTCAATTAGTAGGTGAGGGTAAAAGTTTTTTTATTTCCGGCAAGGCTGAGGCACAAGTTTTGTCTCAGGGATTTTTGTTACTCTTGAAAGGCAGAATCATTACCTCTCGTCAAGGTCATTAGACGTATAATAGATTACGCGGTTTGCCTTGATGTTAGCGCCATCTTTAGGATTGAGCAATTTGAAACTAACGACGTGCTCTCCTTCTTCCAGGTCGTAGTTCCAATAAATAGCGTCGGTCTTTTTGCGATAATCAGAGCAGAGAGTCATTACCTTGTCGACCTTACCATCTATTGTAGCTTGCAATTGCGCCTCATACTCTTTATCGGCACATGCAATCTCGCCATGAATTACTACGCCCTTACCCTTAAACGTGAACGTATTTTGAGAAGAATTTGGCGTGCCGAAATTCTCAATCTTTGAAACGAGTTCATGCGGTTCCATGTCGGGGAAAGATTGTTCCAATGCGACCATCTTAGGTTTCTGGAGGGCTATCGTCACTGTAGAATCGGTTTCTGCGCCTCCATTTCTCAGGATTTCTTTAATTGCAAGGTCGTAAACCACATCGTAAGTCTTGTTTAGCGACATTGTTGTGTAGGCAAAGTCAATGTCCTCTACCTCTCGAAGATTCGGCATCCATTTTTCCGGAATGTTGGAATAGCCCATCATAGTGGCAAGCACGCCTGCCGCAGTAGAAGGATTGCAATCCGAATCTTGTCCGCAGCGACACGCAATCTCCATTGTGCGCCCGAAATCGCCGTCGCCATACAACAAGCCCATCACAACATAGGCACTATTCATCGTGGCGTCAATATTACCTGGCTCAAGCACCAACTCAGGGCATCCCACGTCCTTACCATATTTATTATTGTATTTAGTCCAGCAATCCTTCCAATCGCTTGGATTCTCCTCGTGCCACTTCAGCACATCATCAATACAATTATAGAATTTGCTTTCCTTTGGAATGACCGAAAGGGCACGGCGCACAATCGTCTCAACATCATTCTCAATGAAAGCGAAACTATACATCTCTCCCACAAACAAACCTCCGTACCAGCCATCGCCGTAATTTAGCATGTGGCCAATCTTATCGCAGATTGCGGCGGTCTCGTTTGGCATGCCTGGCGTCATAAGTCCGGAGAAGTCTGCCTCGATTTGGAAATCGATGCAATCCGCGTGAGGATTGTTCTTCCAATATCCCGCAAGCTCCGGACTCACTCCATGACGAATGTTATAGCGCCCAAGCATATTGGCATGCCACAGAGGATAGCTCGCATAGGCAAAGGCCTGGGCAAACTTCTCCAATGGCGCATCCAGACCTTCTTTATTATAGACGTCCACAAATGTAAGGTCCATATAAATATCATCATACAGGCTCGGCACTTTTTCAAAAAAGTATTTCAAATGCCCATCCGGGTACTCTATCTCGCGACTATCGGGAATCATCACGCCACGATAGCAGAATTCTGTTGGACCACCATAGGCACAACCTATTGTCTGGCCTGCCCAACCGCCTTTTATCTTATCAAGCAACACGGATTTGGACATTGTTCGCAACTCTAACACATCGGCATTTGCTACTATGCCCACAAATAACATTGTCAACGTAAACAATACATAGGAAAAGAATTTTCTCATCTCTTATAAGTTCATGATATTGTAAATAACGATTTTCTTGGTTACAAAATTAATCCTTTTTGGATAAACCCACATGCAAAACAAACCACATTCTACACAAATGCTGTAAAAAGTGTGATTACTTGAACACTATAGCATTCTCGTTATTAATTAAGAAACATAAACAACATCTCGCATGGTAATAATTATGTTCGTCGTTTTCTAATATGTTATATACAAAAAGGTGGAAATTCGTAGTTACAAAAGTGCTCGCCGGCATTACAATATGTTTAGTTAAAGCGCATGAAAATATAGAGTTAAGGGTGAAAACTAGGGGTTGTAAGTTGCTGCCGTTCAATACTACCTGGTCCTCAACCTATAACTATTAACTCTTAATTTTTAACTCAAAACTCATAATCATTCCTGCTGTTTGGCTTCGTTCCAGAGGGCGTCCATTTCGGCGAGGGTCAGGTCTTTGAGGTCACGGCCTTGTTCGAGGGTCTGTTGTTCGACGTAGTTGAAGCGGGAGATGAACTTGCGGTTGGTGCGCTCGAGGGCGTTGTCGGGGTTGATGTGGTAGAGGCGGGCAGCATTGATGAGGCTGAAGAGCACGTCGCCGAACTCAGCCTCCATCTTGTCGGCGTCCATGTTGTTGACCTCAGTCTGAAACTCTTGGATTTCTTCTTTTACCTTATCCCACACTTGATCGCGCTCCTCCCAGTCGAAGCCCACATGACGGGCTTTGTCCTGTATGCGGTAGGCTTTGATGAGCGATGGCAGGGCGGCGGGTACTCCTGAGAGCACGCTCTTGTTGCCGTCTTTCTCTTTCTGCTTAATCTGCTCCCATGTGTCTTCTACGGCATCGGCAGTGTCTGCCTTGACTTGGCCGTAGATGTGTGGGTGGCGGAAGATGAGCTTGTCGCAGAGCTTGTTGCATACGTCGGCCAGGTCAAACTCGCCCTTTTCTGCTCCAAACATCGAATAGAAGCACACATGCATCAGCACATCGCCGAGTTCTTTGCATATTTCTTTCTGGTCTTCGCGGGCGAGTGCATCGCAGAGTTCAAAGGTTTCTTCGATAGTGTTGGCGCGCAGCGACTGGTTGGTCTGCTTGGCGTCCC
>JAZUHM010000352.1:0-3477 GCA_045641725.1 Bacteroidaceae bacterium
TGAAAGACTGGTTTTGCGTCGGCATCGGCTTTGTTGACGGCTTTGGTGAGACGGCAAATAAATTCTGTCTGACAAATCCTCATTGTTGTCCAAATAAACAGCATTGCCAGGCCTGCGACAAAGGTTGTAACCAGGCCTTGCCAATTCCACGAGTCGAGTCCCTGCAAGTCTAATGCTACGAGCCATGCTGCGCTAACGATGCCGGCGCAAATGCATGGCAGGCCGTGCATTAGGAAAAAGGTCTTGGGATATGTCAGCCATATGTTTGTGGCTGTTCCAAAGCTTGTGGCAAAACGACGTCTTGCGTCGAGCTGTTGTATGCTTTGAGCTATGTTGTGAGTCATAGGCCTGAGGTTGAAGGTGCGAGTGGTTTAAACGCGGCGGTCGCGTTTTCAGTGGATGGGTGCTTGGCTAAAGCGCGACGGGGCGCGTTTAGCAAATAAGGGCGCAACTATGATGCTGGTGACTTAGAAAAGCCAGCCTTTTTTCTTCTTCTTGGGTTTGTCCTGGTTGGCGAGGGCAGGATTGATGGTCTCGTAGGTCAGATTGTTTGTAATCATGTCGTAGATTGTGCCCCAGTCAGGCAGGCCACCGATGTTGCGGTCGTCGATATACATGTCACACTTAACCTTTGGACTGCGCTCGCCGTTTGCTGCGTCTTGTTCTTCAAAGTCTCTGTTTACGGCATAGAATTCCACGCCTCGTTCTTTGCACCAGTTAACGGCCTCATCGAGGCTTTCGCCGTGGCGTATGGTCCAGAGTATCAGGCGGTGTCCGTCTTCAATGAGTTTTCTCAGTGTCTCAGTGGCAAATGGAATTTCTCTGCCCATCTTTGGGTATTTGTGTTCTACGATGGTACCATCGAAATCTACAGCTATTAACATGTTGTTGGTATTTTAAAAGGGTTAGTTTGCGAGGTTTTGTTCAGTGAGTTTGGCCACAAAGGCTTCTACGTCGGCTCGGGCTGTGCTTTCTTCGACTTCGTATTCGTTGAGCAGGGCTTTAGTGAGCGATTCTACGCTGAAGTCTCCTTTTTGTGCTTCTTGCCACAAAAAGGCGCCGGTCTCGTTGAGATGAATAATGCGGTCGAAATCTACATTTTCGATTCCGGTGCCTATTACTACGTTCTCGCCGCAAACATTGCGGAGTTCAAAATTGTCTTTTAACTTCATTATTGTTTGTTTTTATAAGGGGGTGTTGTTTTTGGATGTGCTGTTTATTATTTAGTGCGAGGTGCCGGAGTTATCTCTTGCCTGGCAGGCGTCTGTATAGGGCCAGCATATATCTGCGTGCGATTAGCGGCTGGTGGGTCCAGAACCACGAGTATATTTTCCACTGCCAGCAGTCAACCGTGTAGTGATGTTCTTTTCTTGTGCGGATTATTTCGGTCACTTTGGCCATTATGTCTGCGATAGTGCAGTGTTCCAGGTCGAGGTTGCCGTCTCCGCGGAGTATGCATTGCCCTGTGTGGGTGTCCATCTCTGTAAGGCGGTGGATGACGTAGTTCTTTTCGCGGGTTTTGGCCAGGATTACGTCACCAATCTTTATGTTGTCGGGGGCTGCAAGCACTACTTTGTCGCGTTCGTGCTCTATAAATGGTCGCATGCTGCGTCCTTTTACAGTCATCTTCACTGTATGCCCTTCCTTAATCAGTTTTGCGATTTCGGGAATGAGGATTTCGTTGTCCAGGCTTCTTGTCTGCAGCATGTTGTGATGTTTGTAGAGTGTAAAAGTACGTTTGTGTTATGCGGTTAAGCGATTATGCGTCTTGTGAGCTCAGTGTCTTGTACGACAGCTCGGCGGCTGCCTGGTCGGGCAGGCATCCTAAGTGATGTATTCCTACCAGTGTTATTACGTTTGTGATAGTATTCATCAGCGCGTTGTATGATGGCTTGTCCCAAATCATGATTGAGCATGAGCAGAGCATCGATGTGAGTGCGGTGACCACGTTTTCCTTGTCGATGTGGTTGAATGGCTTTTGCTCGAGCATCACTATGCCGCCCACGGGTGCGTTGTCTTGCTTGTAGCATGGTGTCTTGCCGCTCCACGGTGTGCCATAGACTATGGCTTTGCCGTTGATGATGCGCAGCACGGGGTTGTCGTCGTTGAGTAGTTCCGTGCCTTCTATGTGCTTGAGCCACAGTGAGGAATGGGTGCTTTTGCCTGTGCCGCTCTTGCCGAGGAACATGTAGCCTCGCCCGTCTTTTTTGATTACCGAAGAGTGCATCATCAGCGTGCTGTGGTATGCTGACGAAAAGGCAAAGGCAATCATCAGTGTGTTGTTTATGCCAAAGGTCTTGGAGGTGATGTCGTCGGAGTGCAGGCGGACTTCGTTGTTCTTGAACTGGGCGTCAGACGCCATGGTTGCCGCGAGCTGCTCGTTGGTGTCGTAGATGCGAAAAACATATCCGCCCTCGGGTCTGCCAATCACGTCTTGTCTGTAGCCCAGATCGCTGAATGAGCCCAGCAGTTCGCCGGTATAGTCGGTGTCGTTGGCCCCGGCAGCTGTCACTTCATAGGTCAACAATGCCTCGTCGTCGCTGTCAGTCATAAAAGGCTTGTAGTTTGTGGGAAAGCCCTTTACAGACTCGTCGGCAATGACGTTAATCTTGAAATCGGCAATCAGCAGACTAAAAGTCTTCATATTGTTCACCTGTGTTATATTGAATATGTTCTGTTGAAATATACTCGTAGTTGAATTCGGGCAGCGGCATCAATTTTGTGGCAGTATTTTTGCTGGCCTTCTTTCTGATTTTCAGTACTTTCTTTTCTGCTTCCTTGATATTCTTGAAGAAAAACGTGGTGCAGACGTAGCTTTTCTTGCCCTGTGTGGCAAGGAAATCTCTCAGGCTTGCGGTGTAAAGGTCGAGACCCAGCGGGGTGTTGGTCTTGACATCATAGCTCATGCCGTCGATGGGGGTGATGTTTGTGACGAAGGTGGTTGAGTCGCTGTAGCTCTGAGCCACTCCAAACAGGTAGCGGCGGCCCAACTTGCCCTGTACCTGCTTGTAGGGAGTCTGCGGTGCGGCCACGGCGGTGTTTTCTGTTTCGCCTTCGCTTTCCAGTTCTTTTACTTTTTTGGTTTTCGCTTTCTTAACCTTCTTCACCTGCTCGGTGGATTGAGCATAGCATGCCGGACTGCAGGCGAGGCTGCCAAGTATCAGCGCAGCAAGAAATATGATTACAGAGTATCTCATTTTTATACATTATTATATTTATAATGCAAAATTAGTACATCTTATCCGAATAATCGTCATAGTTTGGCAAAAAACTTTGTATCAGGGCAAAAACAATTTGCAGAATCATAGTTGCCTGGCAAGACATTGTTGTAAGATTGAAGCATGCGTTGAGCACTTTTCTGCATATTTTCTCAACAATCATCCAGTTGAGATTGATAAAGATTCATGTCTTTTTGCCAAAAAGCCACTTAAAATGCGCTAAATTCGCCAAAAATCCATAAAAGTGCGACTTAATTTC
>JAZUHM010000353.1:0-16829 GCA_045641725.1 Bacteroidaceae bacterium
CCCGTAGAATTTTCCGGCAAGGCAAGTGGTGTGCTGAAAAATGATGCGGCGCATAATGGTAAAGACATTGCAGCCCATTTGCAAGTCACAGACTTTAAGTTTAATCGCGGCGACATGGGCATACTCAATGCCGATGCAATATGGAATTCAGAGGACAACTTGTTGAGTTTTAATGCTCGCACCCAGCGTAGCGATGACGATTCCACATTGATTAAAGGCGGTGTGGATATCGGCAATAAAACACTTGATATCCGCATAAAATCAGAAAAGACAAACCTTCAGTTCCTTAATAAATTTGTCGGTCGTTTCATTGCTGATCTGGAAGGCACGACATCTGGGAATTTCCACCTTTTTGGCACTCTCAAAGACGTGAACATGGAAGCCGACGAGTGTATTAACATGCTTAAATTCAGGCCTAAAATGCTTGGCGCCTTGTATATGTTTGAGAATGACAGTGTCCATATTCGTCCCGACAGTATCCATTTGACAGGAATGACTTTAAAGGATGTTTATGGCAACACTACAAAGATAACTGGTGGCGTCTATCATCATTTCCTGTATAGATTTAATTACAATTTTGGCTTTGACATGAATAATTTCCTCCTCTTAAATTGGAGTGAAGACCCCTCAAGAGCATTTTGGGGAACAGTTTTTGCCAATGGCAGGGCCAATTTGTACGGCAATACGCAAACGGTATATCTTGATGGCGAATTAGAATCGGCAGGTGGGCCAGGGGCGTCTGTTTTGTTCTACACTAGCGAGACGGCAAGCGCGGATGACAGCAATGCCGAGTATATGCATTTTGTTACTCCCGAAGAGAAATACTCCTCTGCAAAAAAAGAAAATGGTGAAGACGATATTGATATAAAAGATACCAGTACTGATGTTTATATGAAGTTCAAATTTGACATCAAGCCCGATGCAACGTTAAATATCATTACCGATCCCAAGACAAAAGATTACATGAGCCTTAATGGCAATGGCCCTATTCGCATGGCTTATTATAATAAAGGTAAGTTTGAGTTGAATGGACTTTATTCCGTAGTAGGTGGTAATTATACATTGACAATCAAAGATTTGATACGGCGCAATTTTGCAATGCAGCCCGGCGGTTTTCTTAGGTTCAATGGTAATCCGTCCGATGGAGATTTGATGCTAAAGGGAGTTCACACGATTAAATCAGTCTCTCTGAGCGATTTAAATGTCGGCGCGTCGCAATCCAATAGTACCATTGGCGTAGATTGTATTTTGAATTTCACAGGAAAAGCTTCCGATCCTAAGGTGTCTTTTGACCTCGATTTCCCAAATGCCAATAGCGACGAGAACAGAATCATTAAAAAGCTTATTCTTACCGAAGAGGACCGCAATATGCAGGTAGTGTATTTGCTGAGTATTGGTAGGTTCTACACCTATAATTATAACACTTTCGAATCCGGCGGCCAAAGCCAGTCTTCCGTCGCTATGTCCTCATTCTTGGCTGGCACATTAAGCAGCCAGATAAATAACGTGCTACAAGATGCATTTAATGTGACAAATTGGAATTTTGGTACCAATATTTCAACAGGTCGCATGGGATTCAACGATATGGAGGTGCAAGGCTCACTTTCAGGCAAGATGTTTAACAACCGCCTGTTGTTTAATGGCAATATCGGCTACCGTGACCAGGCCACCACTTACAGCAATAGTTTTATTGGCGATTTTAATTTGCAATGGCTTCTCAACAAGGTCGGCACAATTCGTCTCAAGGCATATAGTGAAACCAACGACAGATATTTTACAAAGTCGTCGCTCACGACACAAGGCGGAGGCATTTTGTTCTTGAAAGATTTCAATAAATTCAGTGATTTCTTTAAGAAGAAGTAATGCGCCATTGTTAAATAATTTTCCATTGCGCGTATAATAATGTGGTCGTATTTGTTAAAAAGCGCACAATTCTTTCATAATAAACATTAAATTGTTTTGCAGAGACGATTATTTTTACTAAATTTGCAGTCGAATTTGTGAAACTGTGTTCCGAAAACACGAATTTAATTTAGATTATGAAAATTTTTAACATACTTACACTTATTTCTCTGGCATGTACTTCGCTTGTGAGTGTGCAAGCGCAGGATCTCTTGGTAAGAGAGTCACGACCTGACATGCAGCTTAAATCATCTAACGCAGCTTCTATCATCAAACAATACGAGAGACAGGAAGAAATCAGCCTGGCCAGCAATGTTTATGGTGATAATTGGAGCAACGCAGGCGTAAACGTTTATAAGAATGTGGCAAAGCCTGAGAAGCTTGTGATTGACCTCCGCGATTTCAGCATGCCAATCAAGAGCCGTCTTATCACATCAAATTATGGATATCGCGCTCGTTTTAAGAGAAACCACTACGGACTTGATATTAAAGGCTATACCGGCGATACAATTTATTCAGCTTTCTCTGGTAAAGTCAGAGTTAGAAAATACGATGCCAATGGTTTTGGCTATTATCTCGTAATTCGCCATCCTAATGGTCTGGAAACTGTTTACGGTCACCTTTCTAAGCAGTTAGTTCACGAGAATCAGGAAGTCAAGTCTGGTCAGCCAATTGGTCTTTGTGGCAACACCGGCCGTTCGTTTGGTAGCCACCTGCACTTTGAGACTCGTGTATTGGGTGAGGCTATAAATCCTGCATTTATGTTTGATTTCCCAAATGCAGATGTTACTGCTGATACATACACATATCGCTCAAATTCCAATCAGTCAATGCCTGTAGCAACTCCTATCAATAGTTATGCTGATGCTCCAAAGCCAGATCCAAATCACAAGTCAAGCGGCTTGGCTGCGACACCAACAGACAACAATGTGGTTGCAGAATATGTAGAGCCTGCACAACCAGCAAAGCCAGAACCTGCACCTGCTAAGAAATCTACAAAGACTGCTACAGCCAAAGAATCAAAGAGTGCAAAAAAGGCTAAGAGCTATACTGTAAAGCAAGGTGATTCATTATATAAGATTGCCAAAAAGAATAACACGACTGTCGATGAACTTTGCAAGAAGAATAAGATTAAGCAAAATTCAACACTCAAACCAGGTCAGTCACTCAAGGTTTAATATCCCTTCTGTTTATATATAGAAAGCGTGAGGCTCAAAAGCCCCACGCTTTTTTGTCGATATAAGTTATAAAAAGAAAATATTGGCCTAGGTAGGTGCCTTTCGTAGTTTGGCACTTTATTCTCGTGTTCTTTTATGGAATCAATAGAAATTTGGTGGAAATATGTTACTATTGACAAAATAAATATTACTCGCTGAAAAATTAACTTCAAGCGCCTTGCCAAAAACATAATGCGCGCTTATTTTAGTTCACAGCGCTGTGAACAACTGTTCACACGGCTGTGAACAATCGTTCACACTGCTGTGAACAAACGTTCACAGCGCTGTGAACCAAAATTAGCACGCACTTGGTATTTTTAAGCTCGGATTTTGTTTGAGTCATTGCGCAATAATTCTGCGTAGCAATTCGATTAAATCCGATGATCCTTCGCGCGTGTGCGTATATATAATAAGGTATAGTGAACGGGTATGAGCTATGGCATACCATATTGAGCAATGCCATTATTATTGGGCTCACACAAATAAATGATTGCTAAAAGCCTGCGTAGATAAATGGTGCGACGTCAGCCGTGTAGAGTTCAATTGCAAGTTGCAATACTGCAATGAATAATAGGACTTTGACAATCCACGGGCTGACAACATAAAGTGTGCGGAGTCTTACAAACCATTTTGCTGGCAAAATTGCTGCAATAAAACTCAGCACAAAGATTATCGTCCACAGCATTCTTACTTTAATAAAATAAGGTAGATAGGCTATATCAAAGTCGGTAAATATCTTAGTAAAAATATTGTGGCAATTGTCTATGCTTTCTGAACGAAAATATACCCATGCAATGCTTACATATACAAAGGTTATCAGCCACGAAATGGCCTTTATGGGTAAGTTGTCTGGAATCTTATTAAGCAGAGGTTTAAATGTTTTGTGCAAGATCAAGCCTAATCCATGTATTCCGCCCCATATTACAAACAGCCAGGTGCTGCCATGCCACAGCCCGGCAACGAGCATTGTAATCAAGCAGTTTAGGCAAGTTAGGAATTTACCTTTGCGGTTGCCGCCCAATGGGATGTAAAGATAGTCTTTAAACCACGTTGAAAGCGAGATATGCCACCGGTGCCAGAATTCACTGACATTGGTAGCATGATATGGAAAGTTGAAGTTATCTTTAAGCCGAAATCCCATTACGGCAGCCATGCCAATCGCAATATCACTATAGCCCGAGAAATCGAGATAAATCTGCATCGTGTAGCCGAGCGCACCTAATAGATTTTCAAACCCGCTATATGCAGTCGGGTCATCAAATATCATATTGGTAAATTGCGCAATATAATCCGCAAGAATTGCTTTTTTTACAATGCCACTCATCAAGAGCCATAGTCCGAGATAAAGCAAAGTCTTTGAGGTGCGCATATTGCGGCGAAGTTGCGGAATAAGCACTCCTGCACGGGTGATAGGGCCTGCCACAATGGTAGGGAAGAAACTCAAATAGAAAAGGTACTCAAGGAGTGAGATTCTCAAAGTAAACTTATTGCGATAGACATCGATAGTGTAGCTGACAGCCTGAAATGTGTAGAACGATATACCGAGCGGAAGAATCAGTTTTTGTGGCGCGAAATTGGTCTCCAGCAGTTGATTTAAGATGTCTATCCCGAAGTTCGTGTATTTAAAATATGCAAGCGGAAATATTTCAATCAGCACTATCACTGCCAGCCATAGTTTGCGCCAGGCGTTGTGCTTGGTTGACATTATTGCTGTGAGCGACCACGACAGCATTCCTGTAGCAAGCAATAGAATAATCATCAATCCGTTTGACACATAGCAAAAAGCAAAACTGCATGTTAATACATACAGCATCATGCCCAATCTTGTGTTTTTACGAATTATTGCGTACAAGATTATAAATGCAATAAATATTGCGTAGAATGACAGTGTGGTAAATTGCATCGGATATATCTTGTTTTTATACGGGTGGTGCTAAATATACACTCTTCCAAGTCCTTTTACGTTTGTTTATCGGCTTTGCCATTTTGATTGGCTGTTTGTTGGCTGTGGATTGCATCCATGTAGCAATGCTGTCCATCCATATTGAGGCGGACTCGCGAGTAGGGTGGGCGTGGTCGCTTTTTCGCTCGTAAGTCAACTTGCGGCTGTCGAAGAAGTTCTTTTCGCCAACTTCCTCTAACAGCACGTTGTTAAACGGCCTGTCCTTTTTCCACTCTGGCGGACAAATCCATATTGTTGGAATCCCGTTGAGTTTTTGCCTGATAGTGCGGATGTATTGCCTGCGGTCGTCAAGGTCTTTTTTAAATTGTTCGTTGCTACCAATGCAAATCATTATGTAGTCGGGCTTGAATTGTGCGACAAAATGCTCTAAGGTGTCTGTCTTTGCCCAGGTCTCAGTAGATGAGCTATACCAGCACACGGTAAACAGCTCGTGGCCGTTTTCCATCGCATAGTCACACATTCTCGGCCCAAGCCCTTCAAGCATAGAGTCTCCAAAGAAGAGTATTCTGTGGTTAGTTGTATCTAACGATATTTCTTTGCAAATTGGTTTGGTCGCTTTGCTTTTTCCTTGTATAGGCTTTTGGGCTGTATGTTCTTTGGCCAACTCTTTTTCATTGTCAAAAATTCGTTTTATTTCGGCGACATACGGCATGCTGCTCAAATCCGCTTTTTCTATTCCCAAGTCGATAGGGAGAACAGCATAAACGGCAATCAGCAACAGTGGAATAACTAATATCAAAATTGTTTTAAAATATTTCATTTCGCAGATTTGTTGACAAAGATACAAAATATGCCGACATCTCTATATATTTTCCTACCTTATTTGTATTATTAATGAAAAAAGATTGTTATTTTTGCAAAAATATTATATCATTAAATGAAATTTTCTTTGAGTAGTTTGTATGAAAAAGTACGTTAAAGATTTTATTGTGTTAAGCAATAGTCGTTTAGACGAACGGCATATTCTTTTGAAAATGTCTCCCGCTGACGGAGAAATGCCCGATATGGTGCCGGGCCAGTTTGTGCAAGTCAAATCCAACGCATGCGATCAGACTTTTCTGCGCCTTCCGATTTCTATTAACTTTGTTGATTACCAGGCCAAAGAACTCTGGCTCATGGTGCAGATGGTTGGCGAAGGTACCAAGGCGCTTGGCAAATTGGCCGAGGGAGATTTGCTTAACCTCGTGCTTCCTTTGGGAAATGGCTTTGGATTAGACGACTGCCAAGGCAAAGTGCTTTTGGTAGGCGGAGGTGTTGGCGTGGCTCCAATGTTTTACACAAGCAAGGTGCTTAAAGACAAAGGCATCACGCCTGTCGTCCTGCTTGGCGCACGTACAGCTGCCGCTGTGTTGGAGAAAGACTTGTTTGAACAATACGGCCGTGTGATTGTCACCACCGAGGACGGCTCAATGGGCGAAAAGGGATTTGTCACTCAGCACTCGGCTCTGGCTCAAGAGAAGTTTGACAAGATAATGGTTTGCGGCCCTAAGCCAATGATGGTAGCAGTGGCACGCTATGCCAAGCAAAACAACATTAACTGCGAAGTAAGTTTGGAAAACATGATGGCATGCGGCCTTGGTGCTTGTCTTTGTTGTGTAGAAAAGACAGTAAAAGGTAATGTGTGTGTATGTAAAGAAGGTCCCGTATTTAATATAAATGAATTGACATGGCAACTTTAAACGTTAAACTTGCGGGCCTCGACCTGCGCAATCCTGTAATGACAGCCTCTGGCACCTTTGGTTATGGCCTGGAGTATGAAGATTTTGTCCCCATGAGCAAACTTGGTGGCATTATTGTAAAAGGCACAACACTTTTGCCTCGCGAGGGTAATGACTATCCACGTATGGCTGAAACTGCGAGCGGTATGCTCAATTGTGTTGGTTTGCAGAACAAGGGCGTAGAGCACTTTGCCAATAGCATTTATCCTCAGATTAAGGATATGGACACAAATGTAATAGTCAACGTGTCGGGCTCAAGTCCTGAGAACTATGCCGAGTGTGCTGCAGTGGTCAATACGCTTGCCAATATCCCTGCCATAGAACTTAATATCTCGTGCCCTAACGTCAAGGATGGCGGCATGGCTTTTGGCGTTACATGCGAAGGAGCCGCATCTGTGGTCAAGGCAGTGCGTAAGGCTTACGACAAGACTCTCATTGTCAAGCTGTCGCCCAATGTGACAAATATTGCAGAGATTGCTCGCGCAGTTGAAGCCGAGGGTGCCGACTGCGTCTCTTTGATAAACACTCTTATGGGCATGTCTATTGACATCGAAAAACGCCAGTCGCGTCTCAGCATCGGCACTGGCGGCCTCTCAGGCCCAGCCGTTAAGCCGGTGGCTGTAAGAATGGTTTATCAGGTGAGCAAGGCCGTCAAAATTCCAGTTGTAGGCCTTGGTGGCATTATGACTGCAGAAGACGCCATTGAATTTATGATGGCGGGAGCCACAGCCATCGAGGTTGGTACTGCAAATTTTGTTGACCCTGCTGTGACAGGCAAGATTGTTGATGGTATCGACCAGTGGCTCGACCGCCACAACATTGCTGATGTCAATGAGATAATCGGCTGTTTCTAACATTAATTTCCTTGTATCATGAAAAACAAAATAAAAACATCACTCATCGCACTTTCGGCGGCCACTGCTGCCGTGGCGCAGACAGAGAAACCCAATGTGATTTTGATTCTGGCCGACGATTTAGGCTGGGGAGATCTGTCGTGCTATGGTGCTAATAGAGTGAGCACACCTTGTGTGGATAATCTGGCTAATAATGGCATTCGTTTTACAAATGCCCATGCCCCTGCTTCGACCAGCACTCCGTCAAGATATGGAATCCTCACAGGCAACTATCCTTTCCGCAAGAGAGGCACTGATGTTGCCGCGGGTAATGCGGGCATGATTATCAGTCCGGATCAATATACCCTGGCCGACGTATTTCACAATGCCGGTTACCTGACTGCGGCCATTGGCAAATGGCACCTTGGTCTTGGTAGCAAAACCGCTGAGCAAGACTGGAACGGCACTCTCGACCAAACGCCAAACGACCTCGGCTTTGACTATCATTATATCATGGCAGCCACCGCTGACCGTGTGCCGTGTGTGTTTGTTGAGCAGGGCAGGGTAGTGAACTACGACCCTACAGCTCCTATCGAGGTTAGCTATCGCAAGCCGTTTGAGGGCGAGCCATTGGGCAGTACAAATCCCGAATTGCTTTATAATCAGAAGCACAGCCACGGCCACGACATGGCCATTGTAAATGGCATCGGGCGTATTGGATATATGAAAGGCGGCGGCAAGGCGCTCTGGAGAGACGAGGACATCGCCGACACTCTCCTTGCAAGTGCCACAAGGTTTATAGACCGTTCCGCAGCCAGCAATCAGCCATTCTTTATGTATTTTTGCACCAACGACGTGCATGTGCCGCGCCAGCCCAACGAGCGATTCCGCGGCAAAAGCCCTATGGGACTCCGTGGTGAAGCAATCATGCAGTTTGATTGGACCATTGGCCGACTCACCGACAAACTCAAGCAGCTCGGTATCTATGACAACACCTTGATAATTATCACCAGCGACAATGGTCCTGTGCTTGACGACGGCTACCAGGATATGGCTGAGGAACTCTGCGGCGACCATAAGCCGGGCGGCCCGTATCGTGGTGGCAAATACAGCGCTTTTGAAGCAGGCAACGCTATTCCGTTTATCGTGAGTTGGCCTGCGCAGGTCAAAGGTGGCAAGAAGAGCGATGCTTTGGTGTCGCTGATAGATTTTGTGGGTAGTATGAACGCCCTTGCAGGCGGCACATTGCCAGCCGGTCAGAGTGCCGACAGTCGCAATTGCATTGACACCTGGCTTGGCCGCAGCAAGCAGCCTGCGCCGTATCATGTAAGCATGGCGGCCAATCGCTCGCTCGAAATCCGCACACAGCGCTGGAAATATATCGAACCTTCTCAAGGCGGCCCGATGATAAGCTGGGGCCCAAAGATTGAAACAGGCTATCTGGCAACTCCGCAGCTCTACGATATGCAGAAGGATATCCACGAGCAAAAGAATCAGGCCGACTCAAAGCCTAAGATTGTTAGCCAGATGCAGACATTGTTACAGGAGGTAAGAAAATAAGGAGATAAGGAGATAAGGAGGTAAGGAGAGCACAAAACAACTAAACCGCCAAAAATCCTTTCTCACAAAGAAAAGAATTGTTAACTTTGCAGTCGCAATCAAGAAAATCACTAACAGATATAACATTATAAAGATGAAAGCATTTGTATTCCCTGGTCAGGGCGCTCAGTTTACAGGCATGGGCAAAGACCTCTACGATTCAAATCCTAAGGCTAAGGAACTCTTTGACAAGGCCAACGAAATCCTTGGTTTCGAAATCACCAAAATCATGTTTGAAGGCACCGCTGACGAACTCAAGCAGACAAAGGTTACTCAGCCAGCTGTATTCCTTCATTCAGTAATCACAGCCATCTGCGCTGGCGACAAGGCTCAGTACGACATGGTAGGCGGCCACTCACTCGGCGAGTTCTCTGCACTCGTAGCAGCAGGCGCACTCTCATTTGAAGACGGTCTCAAGCTTGTCAGCAAGCGTGCCATGGCAATGCAGAAGGCATGCGAGGCTGCTCCTTCTACCATGGCAGCCATCATCGGTCTTGACGATGCCAAGATCGAGGAAATCTGCGCATCTATCTCAAAGCCAGGCAACATCGTAGTACCAGCTAACTACAATAATCCAGGTCAGCTCGTAATCTCTGGCAACAAGGAAGCCATCGCAGAAGCATGCGAGGCAATGAAGGCAGCAGGTGCAAAGCGTGCCCTTCCTCTCCCAGTGGGCGGCGCATTCCACTCACCACTCATGCAGCCAGCCAAAGACGAACTCCAGGCTGCCATTGAGGCAACAGAGTTCGCTACACCTAAGTGCCCTGTTTATCAGAATGTAGATGCTAAGGCTCACACCGATGCTCAGGAGATCAAGCAGAACCTCATCGCTCAGCTCACCGCTCCAGTTAAGTGGACCTACGAAGTACAGGCCATGGTAGCCGATGGTGCCACAGACTTCACCGAGTGCGGCCCAGGCAAGGCACTCCAGGGCATGATTGCCAAAATCTGCAAGGGCAACGAAGCCGTTACCTACCACGGCATGGAATAATCTTCCTGCCATACCAATAATCAAAAATCCCAAAAGCATCACGAGATGGTGTTTTTGGGGTTTTTCTTATTCTTGCCCTGATAAATTCAATTTTTGCCCAGACAAATTCAATTATTGCCGAGATAAAAATATTTAGTGTCGTGCTAATTTTGGTTCACAGCGCTGTGAACAATTGTTCATAGCGCTGTGAACAATCGTTCACACCCCTGTGAACAAACGTTCACAGCGCTGTGAACGAAATTTATCTCGGAGAAAAATAATTTTTGCACGGAGAAAAAATTTTTTGTGACGCTGAAAATCCTGATTTAAACGTCGAAAGTCTGTTTCTGTAGGTTGTTTGTTTTGCGTTCTGGCATATTTATTTGCAAAAAATGCTTACCTTTGCATTTAAATATATTTAATAAGGTATGGACAACGAAAAGATTATTATCTATCAGGTGCTGCCGCGATTGTTTGGCAATGACGTGGAGCAGCCTGTGTTTAATGGTGATATTACTCAGAACGGATGCGGCAAGATGAATAATTTTAATCTTACCGTATTGAAGAAAATCAAGGCTTTTGGCGCTACACACATTTGGTACACGGGTTTGCTGGAACATGCCACCCAGACCGATTATTCTGCCTATGGTATTAAGTGCGACCACAAGGCTATGGTCAAAGGCAAGGCGGGTTCGCCATACGCGATCAAGGACTATTATGACATTGACCCTGACTTGGCTGTCAATCCTCAAAAGAGAATGGCTGAGTTTAAGGCTTTGGTGGAACGTACGCATAAGGCGGGTTTGAAAATGGTGATGGATTTTGTGCCTAATCATGTGGCTCGCGAATATTGTTCGGATGCTAAGCCCAAGGGCGTGGTTGACCTCGGCGAGCGGGATAATAAGAATCAGGCTTTCAGTCCCGCTAACAATTTTTATTATATCCCCAACCAGCAGCTGGCATGCCGTTTCGATATGACAGATGTTGAGCCTGCGCCATACAGAGAGTTCCCGGCCAAGGCTACTGGCAACGACTGCTTTGGCGCTAATCCCGACCGCAATGACTGGTATGAGACCGTAAAGCTGAACTATGGTGTTGACTACTGCGGCGGTCACAACTGCTATTTTAATCCTGTGCCTGATACTTGGCAAAAGATGCTCGACATCTTATTGTTTTGGGCGGCCAAGGGCATCGATGCCTTCCGCTGCGACATGGCCGAGATGGTGCCGGTGGAGTTTTGGGACTGGGCCTTGCAGAGGGTGAAAGACAAATATCCTGATGTGAGATTTATTGGCGAGGTTTATAATCCGGGGCTTTATCGTGACTATATCTATCGTGGCCACTTTGACTATTTGTATGACAAGGTGGGACTGTATGATACCCTCAAGGCAGTGATCCGCATGGAGCGCAGCGCTTACGAGATAACCCACTGCTGGCAACAGCTCGACGATATCCGCTCCCACATGCTTTATTTCCTTGAGAATCATGATGAGCAGCGTCTGGCAAGTCCGTTCTTTGCGGGCGATGCCAACAAGGGTATTCCGGCATTGGTAGTGTCGGCCATGTTGGGAGGCAATCCGTATATGCATTACTTCGGACAGGAGTTTGGCGAATGGGGCATGGATCGCGAGGGATTCAGCGGCGAAGATGGCCGCACTACAATCTTTGACTACTGGAGTGTGGCCACAATGCGCGAATGGAAGGCTGCTAATTATGCAGCCAAAAACATGCCTTACGACCTGCAACGCCTTCACGATCAATACAAGCGGATAGTAACTCTTGCCGGCAGCGAGCCGTGTTTCACGAAGGGCTTGTTCTACGACGTGATGTATGTGAATTTTAACAATGAGAGTCTTGACCCCAACCGTGTGTACGCCTTTATCCGCGCTGTAGAAGGCGAGGCGTGTCTGGTGGTTTGCAACTTCAGCGACAATGCCGGCGAGATTGGCGTCAATATCCCGCAAAATGCATTCGACTACCTGCATCTTAAAGAGGGTAAGCTGAAGGCCACCGAGTTGCTCTCGAATCGAAAGATTGACGTCACACTCACTCCCGACTGCAAGACATTTGTCAGAGTTGACGCATGGTCTGCTGCGGTTGTAAAGATTAAGTTCTGATATGAAAATAGCCATTCTTGGAGCCGGTAATGTGGCCACGCATCTGTGCAAGGCATTTGCAGGTGCGGGGCATGAAGTGGCGGTTTGGAATCGCTCGCAGCATAGTCTCGCACCTTTGCAGCAACTGGCTGTGTGCACGACCCGTATGGCCGATTTGCCCAAGGATGTGGATTTGTATCTGATTTCGGTAAAAGACGATGCCGTTGCCGATGTTGCCGCTCAGCTTCACTCGACAGTAAGTGAGCCTACTGCGATTGTCGCACACACTGCCGGCAGTTTGGATATGGGCATGCTGAAAGAGCATTTTTGTAACTGCGGAGTACTGTACCCAATGCAGACATTCAGCAAGGCCAAGGCCTTGGATTACAGCAAAATACCTTTCTTCGTTGAAGCAACAGGCGAAAGGGTTCTAACACTGGAAAACCTGGCGCGAAGCGTTTCGGACACGGTGTATCGGTTAAGTTCGGAGCAGCGTAGATACCTGCATCTGGCCAGTGTCTTCGCTTGCAATTTCACCAACCATCTGTTTGCCGTTTCTGAAGAAGTCTTAGGCAATATTGGCCTTCCGCTATCGGTGATGCACCCCTTGATTGCCGAAACAATAGACAAGGTTTATACTATTGGGCCAGTGCGAGGACAGACCGGACCGGCGGTGCGCGAAGATTGTAATATAATGAATGCACAGATGCAGTTGCTATCAAGCAATGCTGAATTGCAAGAGATGTATAAGCTTATCAGTCAAAACATTATAAATTATAAACACAGGAATACCAATGATTAACTACGACCTCACAAAAATAAAAGCATGCATATTTGACGTGGATGGAGTGCTGAGTACCGAGACCATTTCAATGGGGCAGGACGGCATCCCTTTGCGCAGTGTAAATATCAAAGACGGCTATGCCATTCAGCTTGCTGTTAAGCTGGGCCTGCACATTGGTATCATCACTGGCGGTAATTCGCCTTCGATTGCCAAGCGCTATGAGGGTCTTGGCGTTAAAGAAGTACATCTTGGCGCAAAAGTCAAGATTGAAGTGCTGGAGGACATGCTCAACCGCTTGAATCTTAAGCCCGAGGAGGTTTTGTATATGGGCGACGACATTCCCGACTACGAAGTAATGCAGGTGTGCGGTCTTCCATGCTGCCCATGTGATGCTGCGCCCGAGATTCAGTCGGCTTCTATCTATATATCACCACGCACTGGCGGAAATGGTTGCGCTCGAGACGTGATAGAGCAGGTTTTGAGAGGCAAAGGTCTTTGGCAGATGGACAAGACTGCTTTTGGTTGGTGAAAGATAAGAGATCGCAACAATGTTTGAAGACAAAGATATTTGGCTCATAAGCCATTCGCCGAGGCGCATTCAGTTGCTTACGGAGTTGGGACTTAAATTCCGCACAGGAGAGGCGCATGTCAATGAAGTTTATCCCGACACGTTGAAGTGCGAGGAGATTGCAGTTTATCTTTCACAGCTCAAAGCCCACCACGCATCGTGTGCAATCGATGCTAATACTGTCATAATTACTGCAGATACTATTGTGTGGGCAGGCAATAAGGCGTTGGGAAAGCCTGCCGATGCAGATGAGGCCCGCCAAATGCTGAAGTTGTTGAGCGGCAAAACACACCAGGTAGTTACAGGAGTTACACTTCGCAGCAGCACGGGTGAGCATTCGTTTTATGAGAAGACCGACGTAACTTTCCGCCAATTGTCTGATGCCGATATCGATTATTATATCAACACCTACAAACCCTTTGACAAAGCTGGCGCTTACGGCATTCAGGAGTGGATTGGCATGATAGGTGTGGAGCGGATCTCCGGCTGTTTTTACAATGTAATGGGCTTGCCGGTGAGTCGGTTGTATAAAGAACTAACGGCTTTCGTGTAAATTGAGTTTGAAATGGTTTTTAGACAATAAGCCACCGAGGTGATTTCCTCAGTGGCTTATTATATTTATAATGTCAATTGGTGATTATCGGCTCACGTTTTTAACGCCTTTGACTCCCTTGAGTTTCTTAATAATGGAATCGAGTTGGCGCGTGTCGTTAATCATAATGGTAAGCACGCCTTCAAAAAGGCCATCGTGGCTGTCGATGCTAAAAGAGCGGATATTGACCTTGGCATCTTTGCTGAGAATGGAAGAAATATTGTTCACCACACCCAAATCGTCGTGACCGACAATATGGAGAACAATAGGGTAGGTGCCCTTGCCAGATTCGCCTGCCCAGCGTGCCTTGACGATACGATAGCCGCATTTCTCACGCAAAGCGGCAGCATTTGGGCAATTAGTGCGATGAATGCGTATGCCGTTGTTGATAGTGACAAAACCAAAAATATCATCACCATAAACAGGAGAGCAGCATTTGGCGAGTGTATAATCAAGTCCTTTGATATTGCGGTCAATTACGAGTTCATCGGATGATGCGGCGTACTCATGGCTGTCTTTTTCAAGGGTAAATTCTTCCGCTTTGTGCACAGGGGCTGTATATTCTAACTCGCCGTTTTCGCGCTTTAGTACCTGATTGTATTGCTCGAGAATGTCGTTGATATCAATCTGGTCGTTTGCAACCTTATTATAAAACTCGTTGGTATCTTTGTACCCCATTCGCTTGATGACGGTGTTGAGATAATTGCCGTTGAACTCAACTTTGCGGTTGCGGAATTTGCGTTCAAGGATTTCCTTGGCAATTTGATTGTCTTTGGCAGCAATCTCATTGAGCGACTGGCGAATCTTGCTTTTGGCGCGCCCCGTTGCCACAAATTCAAGCCATGCAGATTTTGGACTTTGATTTGTGGAAGTAAGAATGTTTACCTGGTCGCCGCTTTGCAGTACTTGGCGCATCGAGGCGTTCTTGTTGTTGACAATAGCACCGATGCAATGGTCGCCAATGTTAGTGTGAATGCTATATGCAAAGTCCAGCACAGTTGCTCCGGTAGCAAGCTTGTGAAGGTCGCCCTTGGGAGTGAATACGTAGATTTCGTCAGCCTGAAGGTCGGTCTTAAACTGATCCATGACCTTTAGAGTGTCGCCTTCCACCTCAAGAGCGGTGCGAATGCTCGACAGCCAGTTCTCAATTCCTTTCTGGCCAGACTTTACACCCTTGTAGCGCCAGTGTGCCGCGAGACCGTGTTCGGCAATGTCATCCATGCGCTCAGTGCGAATCTGAACTTCCACCCATTTATTCTCAGGGCCAAGAACGGTGATGTGCAAGCTCTCGTAGCCGTTGCTCTTGGGAATTGACAGCCAGTCGCGCAATCTCTTGGGGTTAGGCTGGTACATGTCAGTTATTATGCTATAGGTCTGCCAGCAGTGCTGTTTCTCTTTGTTGAGCGGCGAATCAAGTATGATGCGTATTGCAAAAAGGTCATAGACTCCCTCAAACTCGCAATGCTGCTTTTGCATTTTTTGCCAGATGGAGTGAATGCTCTTTGTGCGGCCCTTGATATGAAATTTAAGGTGCTGCTGTGTTAGCAGTTTCTCTATTGGTTCGATAAATGCTTTGACATAGGCGTCGCGAGCAGTCTTTGTGGTGTTGAGTTTCTCCTTGATATGATAATATGCGTCGTGGTTGAGAATCTTGAGTGAGATATCTTCCAGTTCGCTCTTTATCTTGTAGAGTCCCAGTTTGTGAGCAAGCGGCGCGTATAGGTATGAGGCCTCGCCAGCAATGCGATTGATAAATTGGGGAGTGAACTCGGCTGGCGTATCGCTGTTAATATTTTCGTCGGAGCAGAGTTTGCTCATCTTGCGCATGAGATTGGTGCAATCGGCAATCATGATGAGGATTACGCGCATGTCTTTTGCAAAGGAAATCAACAGGTTGCGAAAATTCTCGCTCTGAATACTGGTATTCTTTTCGTAGAGATGCTTTATATTGATGATGCCCTCAAGAATAGTGCCGACGCTTGGGCCAAACTGCTGTGTGATTGCAGAAAGTTGCGACGTTGATGTAACGACAGGTGCCAGCAAGCAGGCTTTTATGCCCTCTGCGCTCATGCCTATTTCACGACTAACGATGATGGAAGACTCAATTGCGCGGCACAATTCATTGCGAAGACTAACCTTGTCTGCTTCAGAATCGATAGCGCTGATGGCCTGGCGTAAAACACGATACCCACTGCCTTGGAAAACAGTGGGTTGCAGAGTTCTAAGCTCCTTGTATAAATCTAGCAATGTTGTTGTCATGGGGTAAGATGGGCTTAATATATTTGCTTATTGGGTATCTTGGGTGTCTGAAGGCTGTGAAATATTTACTATCAGCGTTGTGCCACCAATGTTTATCACAGCTTCATTTTCTATGAAAATCCTGTCTTGGTCGCGCAGGATGTTGCCTTGATAAAATGTGCCAGTCAAACTTGGCGCATCACGCAATACAAACTGCACGGTGCCGTCTTTTTTCTGCTTGACGTTGATTATGCAGTGAGTAGTGTCGATGCTGGGGTCGGAAGTTACGATAGGCGCATTTGCTGAGGTGCCTTTTACATATCTTCCAACCACGTTGTCGCCGAGTCTG
>JAZUHM010000354.1:0-5560 GCA_045641725.1 Bacteroidaceae bacterium
TCATGCCGTTGAGGCTGATGCTGATCTCGTTGGCGATGAGCGAAGTGGGGTAGCCGCGGTGGTTTATCAGAAAGGCCGTGAAGTGCTGGCGCACCCATTCTTCAGGCGTCAGTGCAACGTAACGCTTGCGAAGACTATCAAAAATCAAGGTTTTTTCACCTTCTTTTTTGATATTTGCATTTATAGAGGGCAGATTTAATGGAAACATTTATTATTTTTGCACAGGATTTTGCCGACATTGGCTGCGCTCCGACTCAAAGGGACGCTGCCTGCGGGCGATTTGAGTGGCAAAAATAACAAAAAAGTGCGAAACTGAATAGTTAAATCACCATGATTTGCCAAAACAAACCCGCAAATAGTGATTGGTGCCGAATTTTAAGTAAAAAACAGCAAGTTTCAAAACGTAAACCTAATCGTTGAGAATTAAAAATTTGGCGACAGCCGCACTGTTGGTCGCAAATATCAGAAAATAGAGAACCTAATAATTTAAACCAATAGACATGGCAGCAAAAGATGCTTCATACGATGCGATAGTCCGCAGCATCAAGGCAGGCGATTGGAAGCCTGTGTATGTGCTGATGGGCGCAGAAGCTTATTATATAGACCAATTGCAGGACTTGATTCTCGCAAATGCTTTGCCAGAAGAGGAGCGGGATTTCTGCCTGAGCACCTTCTATGGCGCAGAGACCACGGCCAACACTGTTATCAACGCGGCGCGCTCCTTTCCAATGGGCACGAGAATGGTTGTGGTCCTGAAAAATGCGGGCGAACTCAAGGATATTGATGAACTTGCCTATTATCTGCAAAATCCGCAGCCTACCACCGTTTTGGTGCTTGTGAATAAAAATGGCAATCTCGACAAGCGAAAAAAGTTTTTGACTCTGGCCTCAAAGATTGGCGTGGTTTATGAATCTCAGAAGCTACGCGATTATCAGTTGCCACCTGTTGTGTCGGATTTCTTCAAGCGAAACGGATATGCCATCGATGCAAAGTCGGTGATGCTCATCGCGGAATCGGTTGGCGCCGATCTGACCCGACTCTACGGCGAGATGAAAAAACTGATTGGCGCAATGCCCCAAGGCGAGAAAACGATAACGCCCAGCCTGGTCGAGAAATATATTGGAATAAGCAAGGATTTCAATCAGCTGGAGTTTCAAAACGCACTGATCCTAAAGGATTCTTTGAAGGCTTTCCGTATAGCGAAGTATTTTGACGAGAATCCAAAACAGAATCCCATCTTTATGGTGCTGCCAATCATGTATAGATTATTCTCTCAGCTGATGATGGCTTACTATGCTCCGGCTAAAGACAAGAGGTCGCTCGCGCAGTATCTGGGCAGTACGGAGTGGGTGGTGGAGAAAAGCATTTTGCCAGCCATGAGGAACTACAGCGCCACAAAAGTCTTCTACATCCTGCAAGCTATTCGCGACGTAGATGAAAAGGTAAAAGGGCAGGGCGGATCAAATTCCAGCAACGGAGATCTTATGAAACAACTTATATTCTTTATCCTGCATTGATTTTTTAGAAAACGGGCATCTTTTTAGATGCTACGGCCGTTATATTTTTATGAAAAACGGGCTCGATTTTAGCAGAATCGGGCCCGTTTTTGGTGAAAAAGCCCTTGTTTTTTTCTAGAATGTTTGAAATTTCGTACACGATTTTTGGGCACTTTTTGCCCATGAATAGAGGGGATGTCGGCGTTTTCTAATCGCTGAGAATCGCGTGGATTTCGCGACTTCGTAGATTGTGCGAAAATCCTGCAAAATTCTGAAATTTTCGAAATTTGAGAAGCCTGGAAATTGTGTAAACAATATTTAACAATTGTAAGTCCAAAAGTGTAATTTTAAAACAAGAACAATAATTCAGCACGAGAAAACAGCAAGGGTATATCGCGTTAGAATAGCAAAGTTTAAAACTTAAACAATTAAAACGTTTTGATTTGCAAAGTTAGTGCGTTGTAAAATCAAAACAAGACTTGTTAAATGGATTTTTGAATGCTTTAATAGTCTAAAACTCAGTGTTTTAAGCGTCTATATTCGTGGTTGTATATAATTACTTCGCTCTGATATGCTTAAAAGTCCTGGTTTTGGCAGGTTTTAGCGGTTTTTAGGCAATTATAAGTCTTTATAAATCAAAATGTAGCTAATTTATCGAGAAGTAGTGGTAAATGGCTGTTTCAGGACTAAAACTCTTAAAATTTTCGTACATTTAAAACTAAACGTTTCTACGACTTTTAGAATATGAATTTAAGTTTGAAAAGTTGAAAAATCTTTAATTTGAAATTAAAAGCGAAATGACTTTGTTATTTAAAATCTTTGTTTTAACTTTGCAACTGAAAAAATCACTCTAAAATGCCCTCTTTTTTAGGGGGCTCGAAAATCGACTTAAAAAATGAACGATAGAATCAAGCAAATTCAGGCGGCTTTGGGCATGTCGCAAAAGGATTTTTCGGAGGCGATCGGTATCACTCCCGGAGCTTTGTCTAACATCTACAGTAATCGAACCAACGCTACGAGCAATCATGTGAGGGGCATTCACGCGGCTTTCCCCCAGATCGATGTCAACTGGCTGATGTTTGGCGAAGGCGAGATGTACCTCCCTATTCCGAGTGGCGAATCTACTAATCTGGATCAAAATGCCGGTCAGTCGGCTTCGGCTGAGGGCGTAATTATGCCTATGCAAGGTGCTGCGACGGCTGCTCAGGGCGGTGCGATGGCAGGCCAAAATGGTGCGATGCCTGGTCAGGGTAATATGATGTCGCCCATGCAAGGCGGCATGCCTTCGGGCTACGAGGGCACATTGTTTGACGAGGCTCAGATGCGTCAGGATGATCTCCTGCCCTTTCAGAATCCGCGTGGCAATGCGCACCATAAAAGGGTCATGCAGCAAGACCCTGTGCAGATGCAAAAACAGGCTTTGTTGGCCACGAAAAATTTTGACGCGCCCAAACGCCAAGTCAAGGAGATTCGCGTTTATTTTGATGACGGGACTTATGAAATTTTCGTGCCAGGAAAGTAGTTTGGCATGATGCTGATTTGCCTGGATGGCAGGTTTATTTGGGCAAGAATCATTTATATTGGAATCTGACAGATGCTAAGTGGCGTTTGTCAGATTTTTGTTTGCGTGGGTTTGGTGGCTTGAGGATTCCTTGCATGCTGATTGAGTTCGCGAGTCTCGAGCGAATGAGTTAATTAGGACTTGGCAAGACTTGTCGTGAGTGGTTTTATTATGCAAATTTGCTTTTAAAATTTCGTGAAGTGACTGCCCGTAGGTGTGAATATTTATTTACGAAGCTGTTTTTTGTCTTTTATTTTGCGAATGATTATGCAAATCCTGGCGTTGTGAACTAGTTTCGCTTTTGGTTTGAAGTTGTATTTTTACTGTTAGTGGCGGGTAAAATCAAAGTGATTTAATGAAGTCGTTTTCTATAAAGAAACTGGGGGCTCAGATGTGAGCGAAGGTCTTATCGCCTAGGCTGGGGAAAGTGACTCGAATAGTCTAAGGGGGCGGTACCGGGCAAGAGAAAAAGACCGAAAACCAACAAAATTTTCATCTGATCCCTCAGTCGCTTCGCGACAGCCTCCCTCGTATAGGCTACTATTTGTACGTATTTTTTTATATTATTGCAATGCTTATACCACGTACGCATTTGAGTCGTCTGCTCCCCTAGGCGCGGTGAGCTGTCGCGATGCGATTGAGGGGCCGATAGCATAATTTGTTTCTATTTTGCCGTTTGTATATATTGGGCCTCCGTACCCCTCTGGCTCCTCGAGCCACTTCCACTCCTCAGGGTAGGAGACGGCTCAATCACAACTTTTAATACCTAGTATCTGTAAAAAACTTTGTACGAAGAGTGGTCTCGCCTGGGTGAGCTGATGGCTCAATCACAGTTTTTTTGCCGAACGCTAATAATTGTAATTTTTGCCGGTCACCATATTATTTTGCGTAAATGCGTGTAAAATCGGGCTAAATTCGCTTTAAAAATATTGAAGTGCGCGCTAATTTTAGTTCACAGCGCTGTGAACAATTGTTCACAGCGGTGTGAACAAACGTTCATAGCGCTGTGAACGATCGTTCACAGCGCTGTGAACTGAATTTATCTCGAAGCACGATTTTTTTGGAGCGAAATCTGTTGCTGTGAGAGGGCGAAAAAATGTGGTAAAACCGAGATGGTGGGTGTGCTATGTGCGTGATGGGAGCGGTTGGTCGTTTGTTTGCTGTGGATTGCTTAGGCGGATGTTTTGGATGAGGTTGCGGGAAACGGCGAGTGACAGCACGCTGATTTTGATGCCGGGCACTTGTTTGAGGGCTTTGGCGCAGCCTTGTATTGAGGCTGT
This sequence comes from Bacteroidaceae bacterium, assembly GCA_045641725.1. Lineage (GTDB taxonomy): Bacteria > Bacteroidota > Bacteroidia > Bacteroidales > Bacteroidaceae > UBA6382. The sequence goes on from JAZUHM010000354.1 coordinate 4,338, forward strand.
TGAGGTGATTACGTCGTCGATGATCAGCACGTGTTTGCCTTGCAGATTGTGGTTGGGCATGAGTTTGAATGAGTCTATCACGTTTGCAAATCGCTGGTCGGCGGTGAGTCTTGTTTGGCTTATGGTGTAGTTTTTTCGTTTTACGGAGTGGGTGTCGATGGGTATTTGTGTGAGTCGGCTGATGCCGAGGGCGAGTTGGTCGCTTTGGTTGTAGCCTCGGTGTAGTCGGCGTCTGGTGGGTATTGGCAGTGGTATGATGAGGTCTATGCCGTCGAAAAATTGTGTGCTCTTGAGCCGTTCCACAAAGAGTGGGGCTATGTGCAGGCCTATTTGCGGGCGGTTGTGGTATTTGAGGTCTAGCACGAGTTCTCGCTGGCTGTTCTGGTGGTCGTAGGTGAGTAGTGCGGCGGCTCGTTGTACGGGCAGTTTGAGCCATAGTGCGCGCTCGAGGCCGTTGCCTGGGCGTCCGTCGGAGTATTCGGAGTATTGTAGGTCAAAGAGGCAGTTGTGGCAGATGCTGCCCTCGCCCGTGCGGAGTCGTTGTCCGCACAGGGAGCATTGGCGCGGTGCTATGAAGTCGGCCAACGACAGCAGGCTGCGTTTGATGCCCTCCAGTGGTGCCATGCCTGGTGGTTATTTCTGCAGTGCGAGCATGAGTTGCTGCACGGCTTCGGCTGGTGTGGGGCATTGGTCGAGCAGTTTCACAAACTTGCTGCCGATGATGCTGCCTTTGGTGTAGCGTCGCGTGGCGTCGAGTGTGGCTTTGTTTGAGATGCCAAAGCCCACGAGTGTGGGGTTGGCGAGCTGCATCGACTGTATGCGCTCGAAATAGGCTATGGTGCTGTCGCTGAATGTGTTCTGTGCGCCGGTGGTTGCGTCGGTAGATACTTGGTAGATAAATCCGTCGGTGTTTTGGTCTATGAGGCGGATGCGCTCGTCGCTGGTCTCGGGTGTGATGAGCATGATGATGCGGAGGTCGTAGCGGTCGGCAATGGCCTTGTAGCTGCTGATGTAGAGGTCAAAGGGCAGGTCGGGTATGATTGCGCCGTCGATGCCGCACTCCTTGCACTGCTGGCAGAATGCCTCGAAGCCGAACTTGTAGATTACGTTGAGGTATCCCATCAGCAAGAGGGGCATGTGTATCTCCTTGCGCACGTCTTTGAGCTGGTCAAAGAGGCGGCGGAGCGACATGCCGTTGCTGAGCGATTTGGTGGCGGCGCCCT
>JAZUHM010000355.1:0-4596 GCA_045641725.1 Bacteroidaceae bacterium
GGGCGTCGGCCTTAATCATGACCGGCTGGCCAGCGGGCACAGTCTCACCGACTTCGTATTGCTCGAGCAGGAGCATGTCGTCTTCAATCACGGGGTTGTGGGCAAAGATTATGCCCTCGGGCACGGTGTAGGGGAACGGCAGCACCAGGGTGCTCCATTTGTTGTCGGCAATCTGGCGTGTGTAGGTGACTTTAGACGCGGTGAAATCTATGGCGGGGCCAAAGTCGTAGCCGTCGGTCAGGGCGAGGGTGGTGCTCTTTGTGCCTCTGACGATGTTTTTGCCAATCATAGTGGATGCGGCGGGCAGAAAGATGAGCTGGTTGCCCGTGATGGCGCTGGTAAGTAGCTTGGTTGTGATATTGCCGTTGAGGCTGGTCTGGGTGAGGTCGATGCTCAGCGCCGTGGGGTTGTCGGCAATGGCCTGGGTGAGGGCTGCGGCATCTACATCGCCCGTGCAGACGAGGGTGTTGCCTGCTAGCTCAAAAGCTGGAGCGACGTTTTTTTTTGCTTCGTAGAGCTGCATTTCTGCAAGTGTGACAATCACGCTGTTGCCGTCGGCGCGGTTGCCCAGTGTGTTGTCGATGCGAAAGCGCAGATACTGGTACTCGTCGCCGAGATTGAGGAGTGGCGAGTCGTAGTTCTTGTCGTATTCAGTGGGCATGCCCATTGAGGCATCAAGCACAAGTGCCTGCGTCCAATTGATATTGTCTTTGGAGGCAAGCACCGTGATTTTGGATGGATTATCTTGTTCTACCAACGCCCACGACCTGTATTTGTGGGGGATATAAGTGAGGTAGAATCTCTGCAGCGGCTTGTCGAGGTTGACTTGTATCCAGCACTTCTCGGGGCGTGCGGGGCCTGCCCAGGAATGGTAGATGTTCTGGTCGTTTCCGTCGATGAGGTTGGCGAGGGAGAACTGGCCCAGCGGCTCGCAGTTGGTGGAGAGCTGCGATGCCCTGGTGATGAGTTTGGAACCTTTGGAGTATAGTTTTTCCTCGATGTTGTTGGCCTCGTTGAAGTCGTCCATGGCTTTGTCAAAGGTGGCGATGGCCTGCTGCAAGGCGGCTATCTGCTCCTGTCCGTAGTTGCCGTTGCTGAATTCGGTCTTGGCTTGGGCGGCGGCAGCTGCGAGTGCGTCGCCGGCAGCCTTGACTGCGGGGTCGTAGCATGGGGCGTTCTTCTTGAGAGCGTACATCTGGAACATTGAGAAGCCGAACAACTTGGGGTGGGTTGCGTTGCGGTCGTATTGATGCTCGATCATTATCATCTTGACCGTGTTGTAAGTGCCGCCAAACTCGATGAGCGGCGATTTATAGGTGTCGCTGAGGCTGAAGCCCGCTTTAAGATCTATGGTATAGTCGATTTCCTTGTCCCAGGTGGCGCCGCCGTCGGCCGAGAGCGCGAACTTGACTTTCTTAGGCATGTCGGCCACGCCGTATTCGCCGTTTTGCCATGGCGCGATGTCGATATAGACAGAGTTTACAGGGGTTGCGCTCAGGTCAAACTGGAGGTAGGAGTAGCCCGTGGCGGGGTAACTTGGCCAGGTCTGGTAGGTGGTGTTGCGATTGCCGTCAATCATGTTGGCCAGGTTGTTGGGAATGTTGGGATTGTCGTTGCCAGAGGCGTTGGTGGTGATTTTATGCCAGTCATCCACGAGGCCCGGTGTGCGGGCATAGATGCTGGCGGCCTTTTCCTCGGCGTCTGATATTAACTGCTTGAGCTGCACAGCGTCAGCATCGTTCACCACGATGTCCTGAGCGTGCTCCAGAATGCTGTTGGCCCAGAATTCTGCGAGTTTCACGGCGCCCTCTTTGTTGGGGTGGAGGTAGAAAGTGCCGTCGTAGCCGCCCTCTGCGGTAAACATGGGCTTATTGTCCATAAAGAAGCTGTAGGCCTCGGTGCTGCCGGCGTAGATTTTCTTGCCTGCGCCCTGCATTTCGCTCAGCACCTCGTTGATGATGGGGTGATAGCTGTTGAGGCGGTTAAGGCCGGCCTGCATGTAGGTCGCTCCGTTGTGGGTGTTGGGGCTGTACCACAGCGGATAGTTAAGGATGATTCGGGCGTCTGGGAACTCACTGAAGAGTTTATTGATGATGGTAGTAATGTTCTTTTTGTAGTTCTCGGGACTTACGGGCGAGCCGTTGGGGCCTGTCTCGGCGCTGTCGTTGGTGCCGAGCATGATGCTGAAGAACAGATTGCCGCCATCGTTTTGCAGAGTGTGGCCCGCATTCAAAGCCTGATTCATGAAATTGGTGCCGGGCATCCAATCGAGGGTGGTGCTGCCCGAGTGTCCGCAATTGGAGATGCTTACGTCGTTGGCAATTTTGGTGCTGAGAATCTCTTTCACCCTCACTGGTGGAGCCTGAGTGCCGGGGCTGCTCAGTGTGGCGCCGTAGGTGATGCTGTTGCCGATGAAAACTATGTCGAGATTGTCGGTTTTTGTTGCGCTGTCGCTGGTGTTGGCGGCAAAAAGCGAGTTGCTGATTGCGAAAGTGCCCAGCAGGACGGCTGCAAGGCAGTACCAAAGTTTGTTTGCCATGATTATGTTTGTAGAGAGTGTTTTCTGGTGATGTGATATCGTGTAAAAAAGTCAGTTTGCGGCGCGCCAGGCTATTTGTCGAGCGCCTCGTATTTGGATTTGCGCGATTTGTATTCGGGAACTATCTCTTTCATTTTCTTAACGATGGCCATGTCGTCGTTAGAGAAGGAGATTTCGTAAAGTTCTTCCTCGTTTTTGAGTGCGAGGTCGTAAGGATATTCGCGTACTGCGGCGATTTTGATTTTCGGGTGGATGGTAGGCTTGTCGTTTTCGCCGTCGCTCAGGACTTCCTCGTAGAGTTTTTCGCCCGGTCGCAGTCCGGTGAATTTTATCTCGATGTTCTTGGCTCCCGACAGGTCAATCATGCGCTGGGCGAGGTCGGCAATGCGCACCGGTTTGCCCATATCGAACACAAAGATTTCACCGCCCTTGCCCATAGTGCCTGCTTCGAGCACGAGGCGGCACGCTTCGGGAATGAGCATGAAGAATCGGATGATGTCGGGGTGAGTGACGGTGAGCGGACCGCCCTGCTGGATTTGTTTTCTGAACAATGGGATGACGGAACCGTTGCTGCCCAGCACGTTTCCAAAGCGTGTGGTGATGAATTGGGTGACTGCGGGTGAGCCGTCGTGCTGCTGGATTTTGCCGCTGCCGCTTTGGATCTCGACATTGAGGGCCTGGCAATAGATTTCGCAGATTCGCTTGGAACAACCCATCACGTTGGTAGGATTGACGGCCTTGTCGGTAGAAATCATTACGAATTTCTTGGTGCCGTACTTGACTGCGAGGTCGGCTATGACGCGGGTGCCGAATATGTTGTTCTGCACAGCCTCAGAGGGGTTGTCCTCCATCATCGGCACATGCTTGTAGGCTGCGGCGTGGAAGACGTAGTCGGGCTTGGCCTCCTGGAAGATTGCCTCCATCTTGTTTTTGTTGCAGATGCTGGTGACTATGGTGTCGCAGTTGAGCCAAGGATAGTGGTTGGCCATGTGGAGGCGGACTGTGTGCATCGGTGTCTCGGCCTGATCTACCAGCACGAGGTGCTCGGGATTGAACTTGGCCACTTGGCGCGTCATCTCGTAGCCGATACTGCCGGCGGCGCCGGTGATGAGCACGATTTTGTCTTTGATAAGGTTGCCGATAGCATCGAGATCTACGGTGATTTTGTCGCGTGGCAGGAGGTCTTCGATATCAACCTCGTGGAGCTGTTTGATGGTGATGTCGCTCTTGCCGTCCCATTCCATTTCGGTTGGCTGCATCATGATCTTGATGCCGTTTTTGATGAGTTTGTTTACGAGCTCTGTGTTTTCGCGCAGTGCTTCGGTGCGCAGCGGGCTGACAAAGAGGGCGCGGATGTGATTGGTGCGCATGAGGTCAACCAGTTTGTCGTCGCACAGATATACTCTTGCGCCCATTAGTCGGTGCTCGGTGAGGTTTGGCTCGTCGGTGACGAATCCGCTGATTACGTAAGGGCTGTCTGGATTGTTGTTGATGTTGCGGGCAATGCTCTGGCCGGCTTCCTTGATGCCGTAAACGAATGCGCGGAGCTGATTGCGGCTGTAGATCATGTTGTTATATACAAACTTCACAATCATGCGGAGGCCGAGGCAAATCAGTGTGGCCATCATAAACGACACGACGAGCGTGAGGCCGATCACGTTTTTGATGTCCCAGTCGTTGTTGGGGAATATTATGAGCGCCACATGTATGCCGTAGGCAATAAGAGAGCCTATGGCCAGTGCGCCGACCACCTTGAGCAGGTCGGTGGTGGACGAGTATCTTACGATTCCGCGATATGTGTGGAATATCTTCATGCCGAGGATGTATCCAGGCAGGAAAATGAGGAATGTGAGCATCAGACTACCGATATGGTCGAAGGTTTCGCCAATGCTGTGGGTGACGAGCATGTGGCTGAGCATGTTTGAAAATAGGATTATCAGCGAATCGAGTATGAGGATAATCCAATACGGTGCTGCGGATTTGTTGAAATACCAGTGTGAAATCTTCTGTAACATTTTTTATCGAATCTAGTTTTTTCAAGTCGGATCGTAGCCATG
>JAZUHM010000356.1:0-4336 GCA_045641725.1 Bacteroidaceae bacterium
CGGTGTGAACAAACGTTCACAGCGCTGTGAACCAAAATTAGCGCGCACAAAAAATATTTCGCCACGAAAAACGGATTTTTCATGGCGAAATATGATGTCGGCGACTGGCTGTTCTCAGCGTTTGGCGAAGTCGTCTATTGCGGTTTGGAGGTAGGCGTGGGCGTGGTTGAGGCGTTGGGTGCTGGGCTTGGGGGTGTCGATGAGGATTTTGCGGGAGGTGAGGTCTTGGATGGTGGTGCCGGTGCCGTCTATGAAGGATATGCCGTTGCTGAAGGTGTGGACGGCGCAGGGGTAGGTGTAGGTCTGGCTCAGTACGTCGCGCGAGAAATTGAATGCGCTGTGGTCTATACCGAGTTGTCCGAACAGTGTGGCGGCGAGGTCGGTCTGGTTGCAGATGGTGCTGATGCTGCGCGGCTGGCGCACGGCTCCGCCTGTCCAGAGCATGGGTATGTGGTAGCGTTCTATGTCGCTCTCTGTGTTGCCTGGCGGATTGCTGATGCCGTGGTCGGGTATGAAGATGAGCAGCAGGTTGTCCCACGCGGGTGACAGCTTGAGTCGGTCGGTGAGTTGGCCTATGCAGTGGTCCAGGTAGGCCATGGCGTTGGCCTTGGGGTTGTTGGCGATGCGGTGGTATGGCACTTGCCAGTCTTCGTGGCTGGCGAGTGTGAGGCAGGTGATGAAATAGGGTTGGTCGGGTGTGTGGCGCATGATGTGCTGGGCGAGTGTGTCGAGCACGATGTGGTCTGTCACTCCCCAGGAGTGGGTGTGCTGCACTTCGGCGGGGAAGTCTTCGTCGCTGATGATGCTGGTGTAGCCCGACGAGATGAGGAATGAGTTGGTGTTGGTGAAGTTGATGTCGCCGCCGTAGATAAACGATGTCTGATAGCCGTTTTGGGCGAGTGAGTTGGCTATGGACGGCAGTGAGCGGGATTTCTCGGGCATTTTCATCACCGAGAGTTCGGGAAATGCGGGGTAGCCGCTGAGTGTGCAGACGGTTCCGCGGTCGGTGCGGTAGCTGTTGGCGTAGCACTGTGTGAAGATTACGCCTTGCGTGCATAGTTTGTTGAAGCAGGGTGTGACGCCGGGGTTTCCGCCGAGGGCTTCGATGAATGTGGCGCCCATGCCTTCCATCAATACTAGCACTATGTTGGGCTGTTGTGTGGTGAGCAGCGAGTCGATGCCGATGCTCTGGGTGGAATATCTGAGTTGGGCAAAGCGCTGGTCGCATTCTTCGTCTGGGAAGTAGCGGTAGAGGTCGTCAAAGTCCTCGAACTTGAGGCTTGACGACGCGAAGTTGAACAGCGGATTGACTGCCGAGTGGTTGAGAAACTGGTTGTTGGAGTAGTACACATACCCTACGTTCATGGTGGATTTGCCTACGCCGCCTCTGACCAGCAGAAACGATGCGCCCCATAGCAGCAGGAATACGCCTGTGGTGAGCCAGCGTCTGTGGCAAGGGGCAAACTGGCGGCGGCTGAGCGCATAGCACGACCACGCTATGAGGCATGTGAGCGCCGCAATGACTGCGAGGCCTACGATGACGTAGGTGGTTGAAATATTGGCGAGGATATTGGTCGGCTGATCGAGGTAGCCGAGTATCGTGGCGTCAATCTTGTATTGCCAGAAGTGGTAGAGGGCGGTGTCGCTCACGAGGAAAATGGCCATGGTGGCGGCCAGTATCCAGCTGTAGATGCGGAAGGCATGTCGTGGCCAGTCGCTCTTGAACCATATCGAGGCCACGCACAGCGCCCACGGCACTATGCAGGTGTAGCCCGCTGTGCTGAGGTCGAGGGGCGTGCCGTGAATAATTACGCTCAGCACATCGCCTGCGTCAAAATGCGATTCGTCGCTGTTATAGAGCATAAACACGATTTTCATCACGGCGAAAATCGCATAGATGAGCGCGTAGAATTTCAGAAAAAACAGTATGCGTTGTTTCATTATCGGTGCGCAGCGGTGGCTTAGAGCTGCTGCATGTCGTTGAGTTTCTTGTAGTAATTGCCCAGTGCGATGAGCTCCTCGTGGGTGCCGCTCTCTACGATGCGGCCCTCGTGGAGGACGTAGATGCGGTCTGCATTCTTGATGGTAGAGAGGCGGTGGGCGATGGCTATGGTGGTGCGAGTCTTCATGAGTCGCTCCAGAGCTTCCTGCACCAGTCGCTCGCTCTCGGTGTCGAGGGCCGAAGTGGCTTCGTCGAGGATTAGGATAGGTGGATTCTTGAGTATGGCTCGTGCGATGCTGACGCGCTGTCGCTGGCCGCCGGAGAGTCGGCAGCCGCGGTCGCCCACGTTGGTGTCGTAGCCGTTTTCAAGTTCCATGATAAAGTCGTGGGCGTTGGCAATCTTGGCCGCCTCAATCACCTGCTCCATCGTGGCGTTTTCCACGCCGAACGCGATATTGTTGAACACGGTGTCGTTAAACAGGATGGCCTCCTGGTTGACATTGCCGATGAGGGAGCGCAGCGATTTGATGGAGAGATTGCGTATGTCGCAGCCGTCGATTAGAATCTGGCCCTGCTGGATGTCGTGGTAGCGCGGGATAAGGTCCACCAGAGTGGATTTGCCTGAACCCGACTGGCCCACGAGGGCAATGGTGCGGCCCTTGGCAATCTCGAGATTGATGTCGGAGAGGATTTGCTTGCTCTCGTTGTAGCTGAAGTCCACGCCGCGGAACTCAATGCCCTTTTCGAGGCTGTCTATCTGCTTGGCGTCGGGAGATTCCTTGATGTTATTGTCGGCGTAGAGGATCTTGTTGATGCGCTCCATCGAGGCCATGCCCTTCTGTATGCTGTAGCCGGCCTTGGAGAGGTCCTTTAGCGGCTGCAGGATTGTATAGAGAATCACCAGATAGTAGATAAACGTGCTGGCGTCGATGGGCGACTGGTCGGAGAAGATGAGGTAGCCGCCAAACCACAGCACAATGACAATCATGCATGTGCCGAGGAACTCGCTCACCGGGTGGGCGGCCGATTGGCGGATAGCCACGCGCATTGCTGCGGTGCGGTATTCGTTGTTGACCTTCTCAAAGCGCTTGTTCATCTTCTTTTCGGCAATAAAGGCCTTGATGATGCGCAGTCCGCCCAGGGTCTCCTCGATCTGGCTGATGCCGTCGCTCCATTTTGCCTGGGCAAAGAGCGATTTGGCCTTCAGTTTCTTGCCGATGCGGCCGATTCCGATAGCCAGCAGTGGCACCACGAACAGCGTAAAGAGCGTCAACTCCCAGCTGATGCAGAACAGGGTGGTGAGATATATGATAATGAAAATAGGATTCTTGATTATCATATCGAGCGAGCTGGTGATCGAGGCGTCAACCTCGTTTACGTCGGTGCTGGCTCGGGTGAGGATATCGCCCTTGCGTTCCTCAGAGAAGAAGGAGAGCGGCAGGTGCAGTACCTTTTTATATACGTCGCCGCGGATGTCGCGCACCACGCCGGTGCGCAGCGGCATCAGGCAGGCCGAGCCGCCGAAGTAGGTGGCCGTCTTGAGCAGTGTCAGCACCGCCAGGATGATGCCCAGCAGCAGCAGGGTGGTGGCGGGGCCGTGGTTGTCGATCAGCATCTGCGAGTAGTAGTAGCCGTTGTTCTTGGCAGTTTCCATAAAATCGCCCGTGCCCCACTCGATAAACTCGTAGCGGTCGGTGTTGACCTTAAAGAGAATCTGCAGGATAGGCAGCAGCACGGTGAATGAGAACACGTTGAACACTGCGGCCAGTATGTTGAACAGAAATGTGCCGGCGATGTAGCGCTTGTATCGAGCAAAATACTTGCTCATCAGGTGATAGAATTCTTTCACGTGTCGGGAGTTTGAGGTTGTGAGATGTTTTTATGGGCGTGGCGCTGGTTGTCAGGTGTGTGGCGCCATTTATTTGCGGCCGAAGTCGGCGGGGATTTCGCCCCACTCGTCGGTGCGCCATTTCAGTATCTGGATGTCGCTGAAGTCGTTGGTTTGCAGCCAGCGCTCGGCGCGGTCTATCATGTCAAACACCTGGGCGCTCTTGGCGTTGCGCTCGAGGTTGGTCTTGCATTTCTTGGCTTTTATCCACAGCTGCGCATTGCGGCTGTCGCTGTAGATGGGACGGCGCGTGCCCTGCTTCTTCTGCAGGGCGAGGGCATGCACTATGGCCAGAAATTCGCCGATGTTGTTGGTGCCATAGATGGGGCCGAAGTGGAAATAGCGGGCTTTGCTCACCACATCTACGCCTTGGTATTCCATCATGCCGGGATTGCCGCTGCACGCAGCATCTACGGCAATTGCCTGGCCCGCGGCGGTGACGGGCACCGGGGTGTGGGCGGCAGGCTGTGCGGCAGTGGGTCGGGGCGTGCGGCTGAAGGGCTCAG
>JAZUHM010000357.1:0-1676 GCA_045641725.1 Bacteroidaceae bacterium
AGAGCCTACCGATAGATAAGGAAAATTGCGGGCACCTTTTTAAGATCGGGCAGCGAGGAGCGCGACTGCTTCCACTGCTTGATGGTCTTGGTGCGGATAAACTCCTGTTCTCCACAGGTGATGCCGGCGGCAATGCAGAGGCGGGTGGCAGGACTGCAGGCTGAGAGGATATCCTGTATCATCTGATGATTGCGGTAGGGAGTCTCGATAAAGAGCTGCGTCTGGTGGTCGGTCTGGGCCAGCGTCTCCATCTTCTTGAGCGCACTGAGGCGCTCGCCCTTGCCAATGGGCAGATAGCCGTGAAAGGCAAAGTTCTGGCCGTTGAATCCACTGGCCATCAGCGCCATCAGTATTGACGACGGGCCCACCAGCGGCACCACCTTGTGGCCCTCGCTCTGTGCAATGGCCACCACGTCGGCGCCTGGGTCGGCAATGGCCGGACAGCCGGCCTCGGATATGATGCCCACGTCCTCGCCGCGGCGCAGCGGTTCGAGATACTGGCTGAACAGGGCGCGGTCGGCATGTTTGCCCATAGGATAAAACGTGAGCTGGTCGATGTCGATGGATTTATCTACCTGCTTGAGAAAACGGCGTGCGGTGCGCAGCTCCTCCACTATGAAATGGCGGATTTGGAGAATTACCTGGTGATTGTATTCTGGCAGCACCTGCGAGATAGGCGTGTCGCCCAAAGTGACCGGAATGAGATATAATGAAGCCATAATATGGTTGTGATTGTTGAGGCGGGAACATTACTCAAATCCGCGGTGCCCGTGTGTGGGGCATCGCGGATTGAGAATATTTTTGAGGGTGAAGAATTATTCTTCGTCTTCCTTGTTGGCAGCAATGAGCTCGTTCTGCACGTCGGTAGGCACGAGTTCGTAGCTTGCAAACTTCATGGTGAAACTGGCGCGGCTACCGGTGATAGAGCTGAGCGATGTAGAGTAGTTGGCCAACTCTGCGAGAGGCACCTTGGCGTTGAGCTTCTGGTATGCGCCCTCAGCGTCCATGCCCATAATCAGACCGCGACGGCCCTGCATGTCGCTCATCACGTCGCCCATCAGCTCGCCTGGCACGAGCACCTCTACGTCATAAACTGGCTCAAGCACCTTAGGACCTGCCTCGCGGAATGCAGCGCTGAATGCGTTGCGGGCTGCGAGCATAAATGAGATTTCGTTTGAGTCAACTGGGTGCATCTTGCCGTCATATACGATTACTCGTACGTCGCGAGCATAAGAACCTGTGAGCGGGCCTCTCTCCAGGCGCTCGAGGATACCCTTCTGGATTGCAGGCATGAAGCGGGTGTCGATAGCACCGCCCACAACTGAGTTGATGAATACGAGCTTGCCGCCCCATTCGAGTTCTGTCACATCGGTGCTGCGAGGAGTGATGCGATACTCCTGATTACCAAAGCGATAGATAGTTGGGTCGCTCATACCCTCGGTATATGGCTCTACAATGAGGTGTACCTCGCCAAACTGGCCGGCACCACCCGACTGCTTCTTGTGACGATAGTCTGCGCGAGCTGGCTTGGTGATAGTCTCGCGGTATGGAATGCGCTGTGGAACCATCTCAACCTGAATCTTGTCGAGATTTTCGAGACGCAAGTCGGATCGTAGCCATGTCGTTCTGTGAGCCAAGGAGTTGAACCAAATCCTTGTCTTCCTAAGACCGCTTGG
>JAZUHM010000358.1:0-2281 GCA_045641725.1 Bacteroidaceae bacterium
TGGGCGGCGAGTGGACGAGCTGTTGCTCAACGGCAAGGATTTTTTCAATAAGGACCGCACTGTGATACTCGAAAATCTGCCTACCTATATGGTAAAAAACGTAAAGGTCTTTGAAAAAGAAGACAAGATGGCGGAGCGAATGGGCGATAAGAATGCCGAAAAAAAGCTTGCCATGGATGTGAAGCTCAAGAAGGAATATGAGAAAAACCTTATAGGCAATGCCGAGACCGGTGTGGGCACAGACAATCGCTTCCTTGCGAGATTGTTTGCCCTTCGCTCTACTCCGAAGTCGAGCTTTATGGCATTTGCCAACGTCAACAATCTAAACGACAGCCGCAAGCCTGGCAATGACGGTGTGTGGAGCCCGTTGCAGCAGGCGGTGGGTGTGACTACACTGCAAGACGCGGGCTTTTCTCACAAATATGATTATGACAATTTCTCCAGCAGTACCGATGTAAGGGTGACGAATAAGAAAGTAACCACAGATTCGTACAATAACAAGACAAACTTCTTTACCACGGGCAACACTTATGGCCGAGGTCTGAATGTGGGCAAGGATCACAACACCACTATTACTTTTGAAAACAGCTTAAACTTCCCCAAGTTGGGCTGGCTGAAATGGTCGGGCTTCGCTCCCTCGCTGAGTTATAGTCATTACAACAACAGCAGCCTTAGCGCATCGGCTACAATGGACGACGATGTGATTAGCCAGTGGGGCAAGGCATGGCGCGATAGTATCAGCACGCCCAATGCGGGCAGATTGTTGCGAACTCATGGCATCAACCGCGTGCGCAACAACACCAAAGGCAATGGCCATAGGCTGAATACTGGTGCAGAAATGTTTGTGTGGATTCAAAACCCTAAAAACACCAAGTTGCTTTGGATATTAGATGATGAGATAAACTACAGCAACTCTAAGCAGAAGTCGTTTGAGCATTATAATCTGCAGTATTTCAAGACGCAAAACTCAGATTTCCGCAATCGCTATAATTATAATGATTCTTATGGGTTTTCCAATAAGTTTCATTTAGGATTGGGCAATATTTACTTGCTACCAGAGCAGCGCTTCGACATCCGTCCTATGTACTTCTACACCTATCGCCGACAGAAACAGGCGCGCTCGCTTTATTTGCTCAACCGCCTTGATGGCTGGGGCGCAGAGAGCAACCATGCGCTCGGCGAACTTCCTTCTGCCGACGAGATGCTGAAGGCGCTCGACAATGGCAATAGTCTCTACACCCTCCAGACAGACCATGAGCACGAAGCCAGAATGCAATTCCAATTTCGCAAGAATCGCGGCAAGACCCAGTTTTATTTCTATGCTCTGCCGACAATAGTTTTCCAGCACAGCACGATGAACTACGAGCGCGGCACGATGCTCGACACCCTATACCATCGCAATACCGCGCTGCCAAAACTTCAAGCAAACTTTAGCATCTATCCCGACAAGAACCCTTGGCCATGGCACGTTAAGCTGGAGTATAAATTCAACACTTACGCTCCTAATATGACCTACCTCGCAGACTATCGCGACGACAGCAATCCGCTTTACGTCACCAAGGGAAACAGCAATCTGCGAAACAACCAGGTGCATTATTATGCCTTGCATTTTACGCGCAATATGAAGAAGCAAAGAACCCTGTATGCTAAGTTAGATGGCAACATCCGCCCCAATATGGTGGCCATGGGCTATGTCTATGACGCCAAGACCGGCGTGAAGACCGTCACTCCTGAAAATATCAACGGCAATTGGGATATGAGTGGTTATCTCTATTACACTGCCCGCCTCGACAGCGAGAGTAAGTTGACATACACCACCGCTACTAATGCCACCTATATTAATAGTATAGACCTCATCGGCGTGAATCCCGAGCAGGGCGCCATCCGCTCAAAGGTGGGCTCAACTTACATCGACGAGAGCTTAGAGTTCAAATGCCGCTTCTCATCAAAAGCAAAGCTCGCGCTCAAGGCAAACCTTCATTATCTGAATTCAACTTCCGACCGCGAGAATTTCCGAACTATCAACGCCGCAGACTTTGACTATGGCATGTCGGGAGTGTTTGAGCTGCCGTTGAATTTCCAAATCTCCACAGATTTGACTATGTACTCACGCCGCGGATATAACGACCGCTCAATGAACACTAACGAACTGGTGTGGAATGCACGACTCGCGAAGCGCTTCATGCATGGCAACCTCACTTGCATGCTCGATGCCTTCGACCTGTTGGGCAATCTTAGCAACGTGCGCCGCACCGTCAACGCCCAGGGCCGCACCGAGACC
>JAZUHM010000359.1:0-2185 GCA_045641725.1 Bacteroidaceae bacterium
GGTCTGACAACCGGTCTGAAATCGGGTCAAATCAGACAACTCGACAGACGTGGTCTGATGACTGGTCTGAGATTGGGTCAAATCAGACGACTCGACAGACGAATCAAAAAATCCCCGACCATTCCGGCCGGGGATCTGTAAATCAGTTGAATTTGATTGCCTTGTAGTTGTACTGGTTGCGGTATTTGCCAGGTGTGGTTCCGGTGGTTTTGCGGAACTCGGCGGTCAGGGCACTCTGGGATGAGAAGCCCAGGGAGAAGGCAATGTCCGACAAGCTGTAGTCTGAGTAGGCGAGCATGTTTTTTGCGGTGTCGATTTTGGCTTTGATCACGTAAGATTTTACGGTTGTGCCAGTCTCTTTCGCAAAGAGCTTGCTGAAGTAGCTTGGGTTGAGGCCTTCTTTCTCGGCGAGAGCGGTCATGGTGAGGTTCTCGTGGAGGTGGTCGTAGATGTAGTCGATGGTGCGGCGCACGTGCACGGAGATGAGGTTGTCCTTTTTGGAGTTGCGCATGCGTGTGGCGAAGTCGGTCTGCATCTGGCCGACGAGCTCGATTACTTCTTCCGGTGTGGAAGCTTTGTCGGCGCGGCGGATGTAGATGTCGCTCAGGGTGTAGGCTTCGTCGTGGGCCATGCCTGCCTCGACGCAGATTCGAGCGACGATGCCTGCGGCTACTACGAGGTGGTAAATTGTGTTGCGGAGAGGGTTGTCGGAGAGGACACCTTTGCCTTCGTAATAGTTTTTGCGGATTTCGTCGAAACCGGAAACTACTTTGTCGACGTTGCCGTTTTTGATGTCGTCGTAACGGCTAAACTCATGCGCGATATTTGTGCGAACGAAATTGTTCTCTTTTTGCGTATAAAGTCTATAGATAAGTTCTTTTTCTGTATCCATGCTTTACCCCCCCATTAATTCACCCATATTGATTACACCATAAACACAACAAAAAAACAAAATTTTTGTTAAATTCCTTATGTTTTTACTCGTAGAATAATTTGAAAGCATATAATTTAATTATCTTTTTGTGCGCAAATTTTTTTAAAGGCAGGTATATATCATGTTAGATCTCAAGGGAAAATGGGTGCTTGTTACAGGTGCCAGCCGTGGTATCGGTAAGCTTTCAGCAGTTTTTATGGCACAGCAGGGTTGTAACCTCATCCTTCACAGCCGTAAGCTCGAGGGCACAGCAGCACTTCTTGAAGAAGTAAAGGCAATGGGCGTTGAGGCTTATTCAGTAGCAGCTGAGCTTTCTGATGTAGCAGCAGTAGACGCTATGCTCAAGGAAATCGACGCAAAGGGAACAGTAGTAGACGTAGTTCTCAACAACGCAGGTCTTCAGATTGGCTATCGTGTTGATTATCTCAAGACTCCTATCGACGATTTCCCAATCAGTTTTGCAGTTAACACAATCGCGCCAATGCAGATTTGCTACCATTTCCTCCCAGGCATGATGGAGCGTGGTTTTGGCCGTATCGTAAACACAACAAGCGGTATTGCACTCGAGGCAGAGCAGGCTGGTTATTCTGCAGCCAAGGCAGCTCTCGACAAGGTAACAATCGACCTCGGATACAAGGTACAGGGTTCTGATGTAATCATTTCTCTTGCTGATCCAGGATGGTGCCGCACAGACCTCGGTGGCCCTAATGCTCCAAACGCACCAGAGTCAACAATCCCAGGTATCGTTGTGGGCGCTTTCGTAAACGATGGCAAGTCAGGTCGTCGCTTTGGCGCACAGGAATTTAATGGCATGACTCTCGAGGATGCAATCGCCAAGGCAGAGTCAATGAACAGCCCATACTAATTTTTTCGGAGGATTTAACAAATGGATAATTTTAATTTTTACAGCCCAACTGAGTTTGTATTTGGCAAGGATCGTGAGAATGAGTGCGGCTTCTATGTAAAGAAGTTCGGCGGCTCACGCGTGCTCATCCACTACGGCGGAGGCTCCGTTGTTCGTTCTGGCCTTCTTGACCGTGTAAAGAAATCTCTGGAGGCAGAAGGCATCTACTACGTAGAGCTTGGCGGCGTTATGGCTAACCCACGTGATACAAAGGTTTACGAGGGCATCGACCTTTGTAAGGCAGAGTCCATCGACTTCATCCTCGCAGTAGGTGGCGGCTCCGTAATCGACTCTGCAAAAGCAATCGCCATGGGCGTACCTTACGACGGCGATTTCTGGGACTTCTA
>JAZUHM010000360.1:0-3257 GCA_045641725.1 Bacteroidaceae bacterium
TGCTTCTTCACCCCCGAGCACCTCTACCGCGGCTATGTTCGCCTGCTCTTCCCATTCCTTATGGGTATGTTGCTGGCTCGCTGCGGGCGCTTTATCCATGTGCGCGGCGGTTTCTATGTGGCTTCGCTGATGGTGCTGGCCATTGTGGCCATGCCATGGATTGGCGACAACAATCTGGGCGAAGGCATCTTCCAGTTGATAAGCATTCTCGTGGTATTCCCTATCATTCTGGCCATTGGCACCGGCGGTGAACTCAAGGGTAAATTCACAAGCAATCTGTGCGTTTTCCTTGGCCGCATATCATTTCCTCTCTACATCACGCACTATCCTTTATTCTATATGCACATGAGCTGGGCGCAGCGCCACATGGACGCGCCTGTCAGCACCCACATCTTCATTGGCATCGGCACATTGCTCATGTCAATCGGCGTGGCATGGTGTGCCCTCAAGCTTTATGACGAGCCCGTTCGCGAATGGCTCAAAGAACATTGGCTCAAGCGCAAGAATAAATGATAGTTTTTGCCAACCTATACCTTATTTAATTATATTATGAAAAATTGGACAATAAATATTGTGTTAGTCCTGGCGCTTGGTCTAAATGCCCTTGGCGCACTGGCATGGGAACGTGAATATATCTGGCCAAAGGGCAAGATGCCCGATTTTCAGCCTCACCAGATAGCGGCTATGACTTACGAAGTGGAGGTGCCGGGCATCGAGCATGACTGCGGCAAGGTGCCACACCGAAAGGACTTCAACCCCAAGAAGCACCAGGTGGCTTATCTGGAGTGGTTTGACGCGCCGGCAGCCGATGTGGCAAACGGCTCCTGCATGATACTCATCTCGGGCGGCAGCTATCTGGATTGCTGCGACGGCGATCTCATCCAAGACTGGCAAAAGCAACTGACCAAGCTGGGAGTACAGTGCGTCAACTTCGTCTATCGTACTCCGCGCCCCGTAGGCCTGCCAATCTATCAGTCTGCTTGGGAGGACGGACAGCGCGCTGTGAGAATGGTGCGCAGCGAAGCAAAAAAACGCGGCTTCGACCCCGAGAAAATCGGCACCATCTCCATGTCGGCAGGCTCGCATCTGGCCCTGCTGCTCGCTACGAGTTCGCAAACTCCTGCCTACAAGGCGGTCGATGCGCTCGACACCGTGCCTTGCCACATCAACTGGGCAATCCTTGACGCACCCGCCTACATTACCACCGACGCCGAGGAAGGCACCCCGGCTCAAAGGCAAGGCTACGGCCCCGACGTCAAGCTGATCAGCGCCCTCAAGTTTGACAGCAAGACTTGTCCGATGAGCCTTCACCATGGCGGCATCGACATTTATTCTCCCAATGGCTCGTCGCTCGTCTATCGCCAATTGCATAGCATGAAGGTGCCGGCAGAACTGCACATATACCCTAATCAAGACCACGGCGCCTATGGCATGGACCACAGCATTGAGTTCATGCGCCAGATTGGCGTGCTTGGCAAACTGGAGCCCGAGGTAGAACTGGTAAAGCGCTACCCCGACGATAATGCCTGCGCCTCAAAAGAGCGCCAAGACATCTGGCCCCATGGCAAGATGCCCAACGCGCAAAAGCATCAACACACGCCGTATATTGAATGGCACACACCAAAAGAACTGAAGACCACCGCTATACAAATCATCTACTCAGGCGGCTCTTACGAATACAGCACCCCCGGAGGATTTGAGGTTGCGCCAATACGCCGCTATCTTAATGAAAAAGGAATGACCGTGGTCACATTAAACTATCGCACTCCGCGCCCCGTAGGGCTTGCCAAGCATACCACAGCATGGCAGGATCTGCAGCGCGCCATACGATTAGTGCACAGCCAGGCCAAAGAGCGCGGCCTTGACCCTGACAAAATCGGCATCATGGGCAGTTCGGCAGGCGGCCATCTAACCTTAATGGGCGTGACCTCTTCGCTTCATCAGAGCTACCAGCCCATCGACGACATAGACTGCCTACCCTGCAATGTGCAATGGGGCATTGGCATCTTCCCAGCCTACACCTTGACCGACGGCATCGACGATGTCAACTCCGAAGGCGGCACCAACAATAGCAATGTGCTCGTGCCAGAATTTAGCTTCGACCTCAAGACGGCCCCGATGCTCTTGATCCACGGCGATGCCGACGGCCACTCCAGCATGGGCTCAGTCAAGATTTGGGAGAAAATGCGCAGCATGGGCATCCAGAGCGAACTCCACACACTAGCCCTGGGCCAGCACGGTTTCATAGAGAAAGCATCACCAGGCACAGGCAGTTATACATGGCTCAACCTCATCAGCAACTTCCTTAAGGAACACGTGAAAGGTCTATAGCTGCTCACGCGCCCATCTGCCCTGCCAATTATATATTTTTTGCCTATGATTGTTGACTGTTTTCCCACGAAATTACTATCTTTGTCATCGATTAAGGACAATCGGATGGACAAAAACTATCAACCAATAAAGGACATCTTCCTCAACAATACGAATCAGGAACAAGACATCACAGGAACGTGGAATCTTGAACGATGCCAAATGATTGCAATATCATACGCCTTGACAGAAGGAGCGATATGCGTGTTGGGCGACTCCCGATACAACCACAGCTATTGCTACTATGGCAATTTTGCAGACCATTTGGGATTGCCCGAAGAGGAGCGCCTCGACATCATTCCCTCGCTATATGAAGACTTCCTCTTTAGCCGCGTCCATCCCGACGACCTCCGCCAACGCCACATCCACGAACTCGCTTTTCTCAACTTCACACGCGACATGAACGCCAAAGAGCGACGCAATTACTACATGGAGGAAAGGATGCGAGTAAGCAATGCCGACGGCAACTGGATTGACATGGAGCACAAATGCCGCTATCTGGTCAGCAGCGCCGAGGGAGCCTATCTGTTGATACTCTGCGTATATCGTCCAGCCGTACAGAGTGCCGAACCCGACTACCAGTCAGCCTGCATTATCGACATACGCAACGGACAGCGCAAGCTACTCACAAGCAAAGACTATAGCCAATTGCTCTCGCCGCGCGAACTCGACGTATTAAGGCTTATCAATCGAGGAAAACTAAGCAAGGAGATAGCCGAAGAACTCTGTATTGCACTCAATACCGTCAATCGCCACAGGCAAAGCATTCTGGCAAAACTAAAAGTTGACAATGCCATCGAAGCCTGCACCCTTGCCAAACGCATGGGATTGCTATAGTACAAAAACTAATATCCCTGCGGATATAATTCCGCCAACTTGATTTTTCA
>JAZUHM010000361.1:0-2515 GCA_045641725.1 Bacteroidaceae bacterium
GAGGAGACGGCTCAATCATAGTATTTTTTACCGGACAACAATAATTATGAATTAAGAATTAGTACCCGCAGCGCTTTTTCTGTGCTGTTGGGGTTATATGTATAATTAAATAACCATATTTGCACATGGCAACAACACAGACCAACGGTTACTGAAAATAAATATCTTCTCTATTTCTTCATCATGGCGTCGGTGTAGTAGCCTTTTTCGCCTTTTTTGCCGTCGATGAGTTCGTCGATGGCTGACTGGTGGTCATAGTAGATTTCTTCGTAGTCGGAGTGGTCGGGGGTTGGGCGGACGATGTGGAGGTCAAAGGTGAGTATGGCAACGCCGTCGGGCACGATGTTGCCATAGATGCGTATGTCGTGGGAGACGTAGCCCATATTCATGTCGGACCGATAGATGAATGTGAGGCGGTCGGTGCGGCCTGGGGGGATGATGATGGCCCTGTCGGTGTATTCCCATGGCGAGGTGCTGTTGTCGCCAGGCAGCAGGTCTTTTTCGCGCTTATAGACACGGCCCTTTGTGTCGTTGTTGTCTTCGTCGTCGCCTGTGGATGTGAGTATGATGGCCCTGCACGAGGGCATGATATCGGTGATGACCAGTGTGTTGTCGCCGGTGTTGGTGATCTCGTAGCTCAGCTTGACTTCATCGCCTCTGATTACGGGGTAGTAGTGGCGCACGGAGTCCTTGACGCTGATGGTGGTGGGCTGCACGCTCTCGCGGCAAGATGTGAGCGCGAGTGGGGCGGCGAGGACTGCGAGTATGGCGAGTGCGCAAAATGCGGCCCTTGCGGTCAGGGCTGGTCGCAGAATGTTAGAACGAGACCTGAAGAGATGCATTGATATAGAAGTAGTTTTTAAATTTGTTTGACTTATTGAAGAGGTTGTACCACGAGCCGCTGAGGGCGCCGCCGAGGTTGCGGTTTAACGAGTAGAAGCCGCCTGCGCCTACAAAGGTGTTGAGTTTTTTGAATCCAAAGGGCAGGTCGTGGTCGATGATGCTGATTTCTGGTGCATTACCGGCGCCGCAGGTGGCAAAGACGTGTGTCTTGCTGTGTTCGAGTGGGAAATATTGTGCCTTGGCCGAGATGTTGAAGTGCAGGCCGCTGACATAGAGCAGGTCGGCCGTGGCCGAGAGATGGAACTGGTCGATGTCTTGGGTGCCGGTGGCACCGAGGGTTATGATGTGCGATTCGCTGGTTTTGCGGTAGGCGATGTGTGGCTCGATGGTTCTGTCTTTGGGCAGAGTCCATGTGGCGGCAGCCTTGAGGGTGAGGTGTGGGAAATATTTGGTGGCAAAGGCCGCTGTGCCCTCGTAGGTGAGTTTCTCGCTCTTGCGGTGGCGATAGGTGGCACCTAACATTATGCCGGTGCCGCCGTCGTCGGTGTAGATGGGTTTGCCGTCGGCCGCATTGAGGGCCTCGTTGACTTCATAGTCGCGGCCGGTATATTGCATGAAGGCCGAGTATGAGTCGAGGTTCTTCTTGAGATGCGTGTAGGTGGCGGTGGCATTGGCGGTGATTTTGTCTTCGCTGCCGAGGCGCATCTGCTGATATTCTATGCTCACGTCGTTGCGTAGCAGCTTTGAGAGCAGATAGTCGAGGTGGCGCTTGTGGTCGGCCACTTCCATGGCGGTGGGTTCATAGAGTCGCAGGCATTCATAGGATTCCTGCCACTTGTGGAGTTGCTCGAGGGCGAGGCCTTTGTAGTAATTGGTGAGCGAGATGGTGTATTTGTTGTTTTTGTCGTCCTGGTCGAGGGCCTGCAGCAGTGAGTCGGCCACGGCAATGGCCTGCTCAGACTCGTGTGCCTTGACCAGCAGTGGCAATTGTTTCTCCCACTCTACGAGCTGGTCCTTGTATTTCTTTTCTGCATAGATTTTGGCAATGGCCTGTTTGCGATAGAGGGCTGTGGCCACAATCTCACTGTCGGGATTGAGGGCGATGATGCTGTCGTAGAGGGCCAGGGCGTTGGTGTAGCGCATGTCGGTGAAATATTCGTTGGCCTGGGTCATGGTCTTGGCGGCGATGATGTCGGCGTACTCCTGGTTGGTGGGGTCGGCCTTATGCAGCAATTGTGCAAGTTGGAAGGCTTGTGCCTCGTTGCCCAGTCGCAGCTCTACGTTATAGGATTTGGCCAGCAGTTCGGGTGTGTCGCCGTGTCGTTTGCGTGCCTCGCGTAGGTAGTATTGCGCGTCGTCGAGGTAGCCTCGCGTGATAGAGGTTGTGATAAGGTATTGCAGGGCCTCCTCGGTGTGGCGCTCCTGCCAAATGCGGCCGTAGATGGTGTAGGGGTCGTTGATCTGCGACTGTGCAATCATGGCCTCTTCCAGTTCGCGCAGCATCTTGGCGTCGTTGCCGTGCATCTTGACAAAGGCGTAGGCTTCCGACAGGCGGCCCTGCTCGGAAAGGATGCCCACTTTCTTGCGCACGAGGGTGGCATTGCGGGGCTCGCGGGTGAGGCCCATGTCAATGACGTCGAGCGACTCAGAGGTGTGTCCCTGAGCGGCCAGG
>JAZUHM010000362.1:0-3442 GCA_045641725.1 Bacteroidaceae bacterium
TCCGACTTCCCTTGATCTGTGCGCCAAGACCTTCTTCGCCCTTTGGCTGCTCTGGCTCCTGAATTTTTGTGAAGGCAATGATGAGGAATGCTACAGCAAAGATACCGATTGCGATGAACAAGGCTGGAGTTGCTGCTGCAATCTGTGTGTCCTTGGTAACTTCGCCGATGAGGGCACCCATGATGATATAGATAGCAACGGCACATGTCGAGTTGAATACACCACCAATCTGGATGTACTGATTACCCTTGTTGCCACCACCACCGAGGATGTTAAGCATTGGATTAACAACGCAGTTGAGCATACACATTGTGCAGCCTGCTACGAACGCGCCTACGAGGTAGATAATGAAGTTGGCTGTAGCGCTTTCAACAAGTGCAAGACCAGATACCCACTGGATGAGGATACCGATGATGCCTACTATCAAAGCGATGAGGGCGGTTTTCTTATAACCAAACTTACTGATAAGAGTACCGGCAGGGATACCCATTACGAGGTAAGCAACGAAGTTGCCAACATTACCAATCTGTGCAAGTGAGTCAGGCACACCAAACTGGTTCTTCAAAATAAGAGCCATAGGTGAACACAGGTTAGTCACGAAGGCAATCATACCAAAGAGCGCAATCATAATGATAATTGCAGCCCACTGTTTTTTTTGTGCAGTCATTTTGTTTGAAATTTTAATTGTTAATATTTTGTTGAATTATTTGTCTGTACCGAATTTGTAGATAGTCTTTTGTGTATAAACTTCACCTGGACGCAATACTACCGATGGGAAGTGTGGCTTGTTGGGGCTGTCGGGGAAGTGCTGAGCTTCAAAGCAGAGTGCTGAGTGTTTGCCAAATGTGGCGCCCTTGCTGCCCTTGAAACCGTCGGCCCAGTTGTCTGAGTAGAACTGAACGCCAGGCTCGGTGGTATAAACTTCCATTGTGCGGCCGCTCTTTGGTTCTGTAACCTTGGCTGCAAAAGTGAGTTCGCCAACTTCAGACTTGTTGAGCACGAAGCAGTGGTCGTAGCCTGTGCCGTTCTTGATTTGCTCGTCGTCGGCAGCGATATCCTGGCCAACAGGTTTTGGAGTGGTAAAGTCAAATGGAGTGCCCTTAACTTTAAGAATTTCGCCGGTTGGAATGGAAGTCTCGTCTATTGGCACATAGAAGTCTGCATTGATCTCAACAATCTGATCGAGACAGTCTGGGGTAGGAGTGCCAAGGCCCTGAAGGCTGAAGAAACCGTGAGATGTCATGTTGATTACGGTTTTCTTGTTGGTTGTGCCGCGGTAGTCGATGATAAGCTCGTTGTCGTTGGTCCAGGTGTAGCGTACAGTCATGTTAACTTCGCCAGGGAACCCCTCTTCATAATAAGCAGAAACATAGCGAAGCACAATTGTCTGCTCGTTAATCTGCTCTGCTGCCCAAACTCTGGCGTGAAAACCTGTAGGGCCACCGTGCAGATGGTTTGGACCATTGTTTACTGCGAGGTTGTATTCCTTGCCGTTCAAATGGAATTTGCCCTTGGCGATTCGGTTGCCGTAGCGACCTACCAGTGTGCTGAGGAATGGCTCTGGGCTATTTATTACATCGTCAATATTATCGTGTCCCTGAATGACGTTGGCAATATTGCCGTCGCGGTCGGGTACCATAATAGACACAATGGCACCACCGTAATTGGTAATGCCAACTTCATTTCCTTGTGAATTCTTAAGAATGTAGAGGCGAGTCTCCTTTCCGTTTACAACTTTTTCAAAGTCTGCAGCCTGGAGACCGCTAAGATTGTTTGTGATTGTATCCATCTTATCTAAAATTTGGTTTGATTTCTTTTGCAAATATAACTAAATGCTTGTAATAGGCAAATTTTTGGCCGTAAAAAATTGCAATTATCATGCTGATTTTTAAAAGTTGTTGTAGAAAATGGTATGCTTTCAGCCTAAAATGGCCAGGAAAGGTTTCTGCCGACATATTCATTATTTTTATTTTTATAAACAAATTGCAGCAGCTGTATGGGGCTTTTGTCGCAAAAAAAAATAGGAATGCTTGTTAGTTTGTGCAGCTTTTGCGGCGGTTTGGTATGGTTTTTGCATGGTTGTAGGTAAAATTTAAAAATAATTTAAGATGGACAAGGAAAATATTGTAGATAACAGCGCAGAGAACATTAATCCTGCAAATGAGAATCCTCAGGAGAACAGTGCTAATAATGAGAATGCCCAGCCAACAAGCGAGGAAAAGATTGCTGAGCTTGAGGCTCAGTTGGCAGAACTCAAGACATCATTATTATATAAGGTAGCAGAGTTTGACAACTACCGCAAGCGTACTATCAAGGAGAAGGCAGACCTGATTCTCAATGGTGGCCAAAAGGCAATGGAGGCTATGCTGCCAGTGGCTGATGACCTGGAGAGGGCTCAGCAGATGATGGAGAATGCCGCAGATATTGATGCCTTGAAAGAGGGCTTGCAGCTTGTTTTCCAAAAGTTTGTGAAGACTCTTGAAGGTCAGGGCTTGCAGAAGATGGAAGTTGTCGGCAAGGATTTTGACACCGATTTCCACGAGGCAGTGGCTTTTGTGCCTGGTGCTGATGAAAACAAGGGCAAGGTGATAGATTGTGTTCAGAATGGCTATACGCTTAACGGTAAGGTGATTCGCTATGCTAAAGTGGCTGTTGGCCAATAATTGTAGTTTCTAAATCAAAGAATTATGGCTGCAAAGAGAGATTATTATGAAGTCTTAGGAGTTGCAAAGACTGCAACTGACGAAGAACTGAGAAAAGCATATAAGAAAGTTGCTTTGAAATATCATCCTGATGGTAATCCGGGTGACAAGGAGGCTGAAGAGAAGTTTAAGGAAGCTGCAGAGGCCTACGACGTGTTGCGCGACCCACAAAAACGCCAGACATACGACCAGTTTGGCCATGACGGCCTGAGTGGTGCAGGTGGTTTCGGCGGTGCCGGCGGCGGCTTTGGCGGCTTTGGTGGCGGAATGGACATGGACGATATCTTCAGCATGTTTGGCGATATATTTGGCGGTGGCAGAGGCCGCAGTAGAGGCCGCCGAGTTGTCAAGGGCAACGACCTCAGGATTAACCTCCCGCTTACCTTAGAGGAAATTGCCAGCGGTGTAACCAAGAAGTTCAAGGTGAAGAAAAGCGTGGCTTGTCCTGATTGCCACGGCAGCGGTTCTGCCGATGGTGCGACAGAGACTTGTTCGCATTGCCACGGCCAGGGTTTTGTGGTGACTTCTACCCGAACAATGTTTGGCATGATGCAGACTCAGCAGGAGTGCCCTGTGTGCCACGGCGAAGGTCATGTGATTAAGAACAAGTGTAAGAAATGTGCCGGCAATGGCGTGATACATGGCGAGGAGGTAATCGAGGTCAGCATCCCTGCTGGTGTGGCTCAAGGCATGGTCGTAACCGTTAGTGGCAAGGGTAATGAAGTCGGATCGTAGCCATG
>JAZUHM010000363.1:0-8332 GCA_045641725.1 Bacteroidaceae bacterium
CTCCCCAGCAAAAATAATTTTTCCGCGCCCTGAAAATATCGAAATGCGCAATAAATTCTGTTCACAGCGCTATGAACGATTGTTCACAGCGGTGTGAACGATTGTTCACAGCGCTGTGAACGAAATTTATCTCGAAGTTATATAAAATAAGATGGGAAAAACATAGATTTTCAGCGCGCCAAAAACAATTTTCAGCCCCCATTGCGCCACGCAAAACAAGCAAAACTACCCGCAAAACTCATTTTTCGAAAAAAAATCGCAATTATCTGTAACAAAAACCTCAAAACTTACGTTTATATAGTTGAAAGCGCTTCAAAAACTATTAACTTTGTAAAACCAACAACACTAAAACATTATTTAATTATGAAGAAAGTAATTTTATCACTCCTCCTCGTTCTCGCTTGCGCAGGATTGAAGGCACAGGTTGCTGCATTTGAAAAAATGGGTAAGATTGAAGGTGTAGAATATAAGTGTATGGATAAGGATACCATTTCACAAATATTTAAGGAATCTAAATCACTTAGCGTTGACAAGCTCAACATTGACGTTTTTGGCATTGAAGGAATTGACAACCCGAAGTTGTTCAAAAAAATGTCGAAGGTTATTCAGAGCGTACAGGTTCTGTCTGCAGAAAACAAGGAAGCAGCAGAAAAATTGAAGGGTGAATTTGAAAAGTTTATCGCGGAAAACAAAGATTACCAACTTGTGACAGAAGGAGGAGACGAAGATGGCGAAACTGCACAAATATATAGCAATTCCAAGAAAGGAGGAATCTATTTTGTAGAACAGGATAAAGGAGATTACGTTGTAGTCGTATCTGCAAAAACAGGTCTTATTGAAATGCTACAGCAAATGGTCGAAATGTTTGAAGAATAAACCTAATAAGATTCGCACCATGAACGCCCAGGAATTCAAGCAAAAATTCATGCCTCACAGCAAGCTGCTCTACCGAGTGGCATACAGCATAGTGGGCAACGTGGATGATGCTAAGGACCTCGTTCAGGATTTATACTTGAAGCTCTGGCAGAAATGCGACGACCTGCCCCCTGAGGCTCAGACGCAGGCTTATCTGGTCACGATGATTCGCAATATATTCTACGACCAGCAGAGGCAACAGCAACTAGACACCTCGGCAGAAATTGACGACGACATTTTGCAACAAAACACCGTAGATCCAGGGCACGAGGCAGACACCAAGGAAGATGCCCGGCAAATGACAAGGCTCATCGACAAACTGCCTGACAAGGAGCGACAAGTAGCAAAGATGCACATCGTAGAAGATCAGTCTTACGAAGAAATCGGACTCAAAACCGGACTTTCGCAATCCCACATCAGAGTACTCACACTCAGAGCACGTCAAAAACTTAAAGAACAATTCATTAAACACACGCAATCATGGAAAAACTAAACTTTGAAGAACTTAACAAGATACCTATTCCCGAGGGATTTGAGGAAGAGCTTTCCATGAAGATAGACGAGTGGGAAGCAGAGAGAAACGCCAAGGCAAAAGCCGCAAATCCAAAGCCCCGCAAGAGCAGAATCATCTACATGGCTGCAGGCATTGCCGCATCCATAGCAATCATCATCGCAGTAGGATTCAATTACCTCAACAACAGCACTCCACAAGCCGATCAAGACACCTACGACGACCCGGCCATTGCACGAGCCGAGGCAGAAAAAGCCGTAGAGCTGCTGGCTCGCAACCTCAATCACGGCATGACCCAATACGAAAAGGTCAACAAGGCTTGCAAAATGCTCAACACCATCCATAAACCCAAACAAAATACACCCGACTAAACTCTAAACAAAAATGAAACGCACATTATTTATCTGCCTCACGACCATAGCATTGCTGATGACGAGTCTGTCAGCCAATGCAGAGGTGAAATATTTCAAGAAATACGCAGACGATAAGGAAATAACCTACGTCTATATTTCTAAATTCATGCTCAATATGGCTCGCACCATGGGCGGCAAGGATTTCAACGACAAGGATTTTGGCGCCATCATGAAAAAACTCAACAGCCTGCAGATTGTCAGCAGCGAAACCAAAGCCGCTCGCGCACGACTCAAAAAAGACATCCGCACCTACGTGGCACAGGAAAACTACAACCTGCTGATGGAAACGAACAACGACGGCAGCAAAGTGACAATACACCACAAGGAAGGCAAACAAAGCTCTATAATCATCATGGTCACGGACGAAGACAACGAAACAACGGCAATGATTTTCACAGGAGCGTTCACAACCAAAGACCTTGAGGCACTTGCCAAAAACTACAAATAGCCACTCGACCCTTTGCGCCCCAAAAAACGACGCAAAATACCTTATTTATTATATAAATCACACAATTCGTGCTTTGAAAAGCGCTCAAAAGCAGAAAAATGACGCTAAAATTTTGCAAATTCAAGGATTTTTCTTTTATTTGCATCTGCTTTGGCCTTTCAAAGCACGAATATTAATGATTTAAACGATACCAACATGGAAAATGTTACCGATCCAAGAACAGACGAACTGCAAGAGCAGAACGCTGTTGAGCAACCCGTAGAAACTGCCGCACCTGCAGCAGAAGAGGTTAAAGAGACTACAACCGCAGCCGCCGAGGCCGCACCACAACCCACAGCAGAAGAACCTGCAGCACCAGCTCCCGAGAGCGATGACGAGGAAGAAACTCCTGCCTACGAGATTCCCGAGACCAAAGAGGGCATCGTAGAGAAAATTGCCGCCATCGCAGCAAGCGGAGAACCCGGCTCTCGCGTAGAACAAGACCAGCTGAAGCAGGCATTCTACAAACTGCAGCGCGAAGAGCGCGCTCAAGCCCTCGCAGCATTCGTTGCCAACGGCGGAGCACCCGAAGATTTCACAGCCGACGAGGACCCGCTCGAAGAAGAAATGAAAGCACAGCTCGGCATCATCAAGGAAATCCGCGCTAAAATCATCGAAGACAAAGAAAAACTCAAAGAAGCCAACCTCGAAAGGAAAAAGGCTATCATTGAAAAGATAAAAGCCCTCTGCACATCGCCAGAAGAGGCCAACAAAGCCTACGACACCTTCCGCACACTGCAGACCGAGTGGAAGGAAATCAAACCAATCCCAGAAAGCGCCGCCAACGACATCTGGAAGCAGTTCCAAATCTGCCAAGACCAGTTCTACGACCTGCTTAAGACCAACTCCGCATTGCGCGAATACGACTTCAAGAAAAATCTCGAGGCCAAGACAATGCTTTGCGAAATGGCCGAGAAACTCGTTGACGACCCAGATATCATCAAAGCCTCACACGAGTTGCAGCAGCTCCACCAGGAATTCCGCGAAATCGGCCCCGTTGCCAAGGATGTGCGTGAAGATTTGTGGAACCGCTTCAAAACCGCTTCTACAGCCATCAACAAGCGTCACGCACTCTACTTTGAAGGCCTGAAGGAGAAGGAAGAAGAAAATCTTGCCAAGAAAACAGCCATCTGCGAAGAGATCGAGGCTATCGACACAGCCAACATCCAGGGCTACGCTCAGTGGGAAGGCCTCACCAAGCAGATTCTCGCCCTCCAGGAAGAGTGGAAAACCATCGGCCGTGCGCCAAAGAAGATGAACACCAAGATCTTCGAGCGCTTCCGTGCCGCCTGCGACACATTCTTCAACAACAAAGCTGAATATTTCAAGGAGCAGAAGAAGACCTATGCCGACAATGCTGCCAAGAAACTCGCCCTCGTAGAAAAAGCAGAGGCCCTCAAGGAAAGCACACAGTGGACCGCCACCACCAACGAGCTCGTACAGCTGCAGAAGGAGTGGAAAGAAATCGGCCCAACCACACACAAGACTTCCAACGCCCTCTGGGAGCGCTTCAACGCCGCATGCAACGAATTCTTCGACAAGAAAAAGACCGTGCTCGGCGACCTCCACAAGGAAGAAAGCGAGAACCTCAGCAAGAAAAAGACCATCATCGAGAAACTCGAGGCCCTCGCAATCGAAGGCGGCGAGAATGTAGCCGAAGCAGTCAAGGCTCTGCAGGAAGAGTGGAACGCAATCGGCCATGTGCCCTTCAAGAATAAGGACAAGGTCTATGCCGCTTATCGCGAAGTGCTCGACAAACTCAACAAGGAATTCAACCTGCGCGGTTCACGCCGCCAGCAGAAGGAAGGCGGACGCAAGGCTTCTGACCGCCCAGCGCCAACTGGCAACTCACTGCTGCGCATCTACGAAAACAAGAAGGCAGAACTCGCAACCTACGAGAACAATATCTCATTCCTGACCTCAACTTCCAAGAAGGGCTCTGTGCTGATCGACACAATGCTCAAGAAGATTGAGAACCTCAAGGCCGACCTCGCTGATCTCGCTGAGAAAATCAACGCAGAAGCCGCCGCAAAGGAGCAGGCCGCCGAGGAAACCGCAGAATAATCTGCCCTCCCCCCAAGAGAGAACGGCATTCTGCCACTTCTCGATACACTAAGCCAAATCCCTGTCTGGAAATGCCAGGCAGGGATTTTCGCTAAATCTGGCGCCAGTGGCAATGCAGCCAAACAATGCCCATTTTGCCACCAAGCAATGCCCATTTTGCCACCAAGCAACACCATTTTGCCACCAAGCAACATCATTTTGGCGCTAAGCAATGCCATTTATGCGCCAAGCAATGCCCCTTTTGCCACCAAGCAACATCATTTTGCCGCCAGCCGACCGCATCACAGGCCATGAAAAGCCACAAAAAACCGCTCCCAACACCTATTTAAAATAAATAAAGGCGCGAAACGCAGCCGCCAACACACATTTTTGTGCAAAAAATTTGGAGATACAAAAAAAATGCGTACCTTTGCCGCTGAAAACCACGGGGGTATAGCTCAGCTGGCTAGAGCGCTTGCATGGCATGCAAGAGGTCATGGGTTCGAATCCCATTATCTCCACACTCGCTTACCAAAAAACAATCCTGACCCACGCGGCCGGGATTTTTTGTTTAGAATCTGCCTATAATAAATACATATGAGACCACTGATACTTATTTCTAACGACGACGGATACCAGTCTAACGGACTGAAAGTGCTGATAGAAGCCATGCGACCGCTGGGCGACCTGATGGTAATTGCGCCCGACAAGGGCCGCTCTGGCGCAGCAGCATCGCTCACCACGGAAGTGCCGGTCAGCCTGACAAGAATAAAGCGCGAAGACGGCCTCAGCATCTACGCCTGCAGCGGCACACCCGCCGACTGCACCAAACTGGCTCTCGACCAGATGCTTATGCGCCAGCCCGACCTCGTGGTATCAGGCATAAACCACGGCAGCAACGCATCGGTCAACATCCACTATTCAGGCACCATCGCTGTAGCCTCAGAGGGCGCGCTCCACGGCATTCCCTCGGTGGCCTTTTCGTCAGTAAACCCCGACCCGCAGGCCAACCTGAGCCACCTCTCGTCGCTCTGCAGCCACATTGCCGCACAGGTTCTCAGCAACGGGCTGCCCTTTGGCTCATATCTCAACGTCAACTTCCCTGACGCCGAAGTCTTTGAGGGAGTGCGCGTCTGCAAAATGGCATTCAGCCGATGGATAGACGAGTTTGAACCATGCGAAAGGGGCCGCGGCGGACAGTATTTCTGGCTCTCGGGAGACAATATCGACGAGGAACCAAACTACGACTCCACCGATCTCTGGGCCCTATCACACGACTATGTGGCCATCACGCCAATAAAAATCGACCCCACTGATTTTCAATTGATTAACTCACTCCAGAACTGGGATTTATGAAGTATTTTCTGATAGTAGGCGAACCCAGCGGCGACCTCCACGCCTCAAACCTGATGCGCGCCCTCAAGGAGCAAGACCCACAGGCCGAATTTCAATTCTACGGCGGCGACAAGATGCAGGCAGTGGGCGGCAAACTGCTGTGCCACTACAAGAGCATCGCATACATGGGCTTCGTGCCGGTATTGCTGCACGCCCGCACCATACTCAAGGCCATGAAAGCATGCCGCAAATCAGTGGTAGAATGGCAGCCCGACGTCCTGATCCTCGTGGACTACCCCGGCTTCAACCTAAAAATCGCACGCTACATCAAGCAGCACACGCAAATCCCCGTCTATTACTACATCTCGCCCAAAATCTGGGCATGGAAAGAGCACCGCATCAAGAATATCAAGCAGGACGTAGATGAACTCTTTTCCATCCTGCCATTTGAAGTGCCATTCTTCACCCAAAAGCACAACTACCCCATCAACTACGTGGGCAATCCCACAGTAGATGAAATCAATGCGTGGCAAGCCAACTACAACGACTCGCGCGCAGATTTCCTCAACAAACACAAGCTCGAAGACCGCCCCATAATCGCCCTGCTGCCCGGCTCGCGCTCGCAAGAAATCAAGGACAACCTCAAGCGCATGATAAAGGCAGCCCTACCCTACACCACCAGCGGATACCAACTGCTGATAGCCGGCGCAAACGACATCAGCGACGAATTCTACCACAAATACCTTGCATCATTCAGCGGCGGCCAGACCCAGCACCTCCACCTCATGCGCAACGCCACCTTTGAAATACTCACCCACGCCGAGGCCGGACTCATCACCTCAGGCACAGCCACACTGGAAACCGCCATCTTCCGCGTGCCGCAAGTCGTGTGCTACTACATCGCCGCCGGCAAATTCTTCGCCCTTTTGCGCAAACTGCTGCTCAAAGTCAAATACATCTCGCTGGTCAACCTGATAGTAGATCGCGAACTCGTGCCAGAACTCGTAGCCGACCAAATGAACGTAGAAAACATCGACAAACGCCTGGCAGAAATCATAGAAGGAGGTCCAAACCGCCAGGCCCAGCTCGACGGCTACACCGAGATGGCCCGACTGCTCGGCGAACCCGGCGCCCCCGACCGCGCCGCCAAGATAATGGTAGCCAAACTGCAAGCCGAGAACCGCTGATTCACGCCGAAGTCAGCCAAACAGCAAACTTCATACCACCCATAACGCCCAAAACTTGCCCCACCGCAAGCTTTGGGCGATTATTTATTCCCAAGACCCACTAAACCCCTGAGCCACAAGCACTAAGCCATCATTTAGCAGCCCTCAGAAATAATTTTTCTCCCATCTTATTTCAACAAACTGCGTGCTAAATTTAGTTCACAGCGCTGTGAACAATTGTTCACAGCGCTATGAACGATTGTTCACAGCGGTGTGAACGTTCGTTCACAGCGCTGTGAACCAAAATTAAGTCGCACTAAGAATTTTTCAGCCCGCAGAAAAACAAAATTTCGACGCACTCAGCCCAAAACACCCGCCCAACCGTCATAATATGCGCGAGACGCTCCAACCCACAAAAGTCGCAAACCTTGATACCAATTGCCATCGACAGCAATCAGCAGATGCTGACATTAGTAGGTTGGCGCGTCCCGCGCCGATCACCAAACGATTCAAAAACTATCTGAATAAACGAACTTCCCGGCTAGGCGTACGCCGAAAATGCTGTGACATACACCACTGCGGCGGGGATGGCGAGCAGCGCACTGTCGAAACGATCGAGCACGCCGCCGTGGCCGGGCATAAAGTTGCCGCTGTCCTTCACTCCCAACTGGCGCTTGAACTGGCTCTCGACCAAGTCACCCCAGGTGCCAAAGACGCACACGGTGAGTCCAAGGCCCAACCAGAACCAAATGCTCGAGTTGCCGTCAACATAATAAAACACAGTGGAGCCCAACAGCACCACCAATCCGCCACCGATGCTGCCAATCCACGATTTCTTAGGCGAAATCGAGGGGAACAGCTTATAAGGGATTTTCTTGCTCAGCGTACAGCCAAAACAATAGGCGCCGGTGTCGTTGAGCCAAAGGAACACAAAGATGGCCAGCGGAAGGGTTGAAGAATAGAGCGAAGAATTAAATGCCAGCACATTCATCAGCGCCAACGGCAACGCTATAAACAACTGGCCTGCAAACATATACGCCCAGTCAGCTATGGGATTCTTGTGCTTAAGATACAATCCGCTCACCAACACAAACAACAGCGAGAGGATGTATGGCGCAAACACTGCAAAACCCACGGTCTGGGTGTTGAACAAATAGAACGCCACAAACAAATATACGCCGCTAATCAACGACACGGTATTATTTACCTGCGCCAGTTCGTGATGCTCCACCAGATTGTTGAACTCATTGATAAGCAAGGCCGAAATGGCTACAAAAAGTAAGCAGTAGGACTCCTGGCACCATAGCAGGCAGCCCACGATAAGACACACATAGACTATGCCCGAGAGTGTGCGTTTGATTAGGTTTGACATAATATAATAATGTAGCGCCGCCAAAGTATGGCGGCATTTGTTTGTGATTATTCTTTATCTTTTGAAGATTCGGTATTATCGTCAGCGCTT
>JAZUHM010000364.1:0-5047 GCA_045641725.1 Bacteroidaceae bacterium
TGAACGTTCGTTCACAGCGCTGTGAACAGAAATTAAGTCGCTATATGATTTTTTAAGAGCGGAATCAGGTTGATTCAGAGCGCTCTGCAGCCAGGAGAGATCGCTTGCGGTCTATGTCGGGCCCTTGGCGATGACCGTGAAATCCGCAGAGACTGCCGTCGCTCGCCACTACCCTGTGGCACGGCACGCAGTATTGCGTCGTAAACTCAAGGTCGCCCATCTTATTGCCCACGGCAAAGGGATTGCGGCGCAATGCCTGGCCCACTGCCTGCGCACTGCGACAACCTATCCGCTGAGCCAACTGACCATAGGTAATCGTCTGGCCCGCAGATACATTAAGGAGTTCCAGGTAAACTCTACGCTGGAACTCCGTAATACTATCGCTCTCCTTTACGAGCGTTTCTATGCTTTTGAGCACACGAAGTCTTTTTAGTTGCCGCCGATGATGAAGTTGTAGATGGCAACCACGTCGGACGCATTGACGTCGCCGTCCTTATTGACATCTACATCGCTTCTGGTGAGACCACTCTGCTCGGCCACGATGATAAAGTTATATACGGACACTACGTCAACCACGTTGACTGCGTCGTCTTCGTTGACATCGCCAAAGCGCACGAGCTTGGCGGTGTACTCAAGGTCGTGGTCAGGCATGGTGTCCTCTACTTCGCCCCAGCCCTTAAATACTTTCTTCAGCACTACGGGGTCTTCGGGCAAGGTGATTTTTTCGCCATAGTTCAGAGTCTGGGTTGAATAGGGCTCGCCGTTGACCATGAATGTCACGGTGTATTGATTGATGGTGAAGGTGGCGGTGTAAGTGGTGTCCTTGACTGCGGTTTCGGTCACTTCGCCCCAGCCCGAGAAGGTGTAGCCGGTTTGAGGCTCTACCTCCGGCGCTACGACCTTGGCCCCATACTCAAGGGTATCGCGCTTGATTTCCTGGTCGTTGAGCACGAAGGCCACGATGTATTTGTTGATCACATAGCTGCCGTGGAAGGCGGTGTCCTGAGTGAGGACATCGGCGTCGCAATCCCATCCGGAGAATGTGTATCCAGGCTTAGCAGGAGCCTCGGGAGGTGTCAGCTTAGAGCCGTATGGCAGGGTTTCTGATTTAAGCAGTTCGCCGTCGATTTCATACTTCACCACATAGTTGTTGATGGTGAAAGTGGCGTTGAAAGTGGTATCTTTGGTTACAGTCTCAGCCAGTTCTCCCCAGCCAGAGAAGGTGTAGCCGGTCTTGGCCTCGACCTCGGGAGCGGTTATCGGGCTGCCGTATTGCAAGGTATCGACCTTATAAGTCTCACCGTCAATATTAAACTTCACAAGATACTTGTTGATATCATAAGTGGCGCTGTAGGTTGTGTCGGCGGTGGTGAGCTGGATGTCTCCCCAGCCCGAGAATGTATAGCCGGTCTTCTGCTCTACTGCCGGGGCCACAGGGATTACACCCAAGGGGTATTTCTCTGTCTTGAGGGTCTCGCCGTCAACCGCGAAGGTCACATAGCATGACTCTACCTTGCCGTCTGGCGTAATGGGATAGACTTTTTCGTCCTCCACCTGGAAGTTCTGAGTGGTGTCGGGCGCCACAGTCTGCTGGCTGCTCGACTTGTCGCTCCATACAATCAGCGGAGTGACCAGTTCTACGCCATACTCGCCGTCTTCAATGCTGCTGCCGTCGATATAGAGCGTGATCAGTGTGCCGTCGTTTCCCTTGAAAGGCTGAGTGGAACTGCTGACGATAGACACAAACAGCTTGTCGGGGTGGTAGATGTTGCCCCAGTTGATTGTGACGCCGTGAGATTTAGCCAAGCGGCTGCCGCGGTCATACTCGTAGTCCTCGTCCTCGTCGTTATAGATGAACAAGTCCTTGCCAGATGACAGACTGACATAGAATTCACAGGCTGTTAACGGCGTCTCGTTGGTCAGATTGATCCGCACAGGGATTTTGTGAATGTCAGTGGTAGGCAGGATTTCCACAGTCAGGTAATCTGCTGGCGGAGTGTCGTCAGCCGCAGCCTTAATCACGGTTGGAAGCAGCAACAAAGCTGCCACGAAAAGAGTAAGAATCTTCTTCATAAGCTTATTGTTTTATTTTGTTTTTTTCAAAAGGATATCCTATAAGTATAGCCACCACTCCACACACGCCAAGCAGGTACGGGTAAAGCAGATGTGGCATCAGCGATGTGGCAGAATAAGGCTCGCGGAGCGCAGTTGCCACCAAGCCACTGGCAATCAGCAATTGCGCGCCATAAGGTATGATGCCCTGCACGAAACATGAGAATATGTCAAGAATAGACGCCGCCATGCGTGGTTGGATATGGTATCGCTCAGCAATCTCGCGGCCTATGGAACCTACAGAGAGAATTGCCACAGTGTTGTTGGCTGTGCAGAAATTAGTAAGTGCCACCAAAATGCCCATGCACAGCTCTCCGCCCTTGCGGGAACTCACTCGCGAGGTCAGGCGCTGGATAATCCATGTGATACCACCGGCTTGGCGGATGATAGCCAGCAGTCCGCCCGCAAGAAGGGCGATAAGGATTGTGTCGGTCATGCCATAGATGCCAGTAATCACGGCACTGAACCATCCTTGCATGTCGTAGCTGCCCGTAATAAAGCCCACAACTCCCGTCAGCACCACACCGATAAACAAGACAGCGAGCACATTGACACCAAGCAGGGCTATCAGCAGCACAAGAAAATAAGGAACCACTTTCAGGAACGAAATACCTTGAGACTCCAGCACCGCTACGTCGGCGTTATTACCGACTATCGAATAATACACAAACGTAATTATTGCGGCAGGCAGGACAATCAAAAAGTTAGTGCGGAACTTGTCGCTCATTTTGCACCTTTGAGTTCTGGTTGCTACCACCGTCGTGTCGCTGATAAACGACAGGTTGTCGCCAAAAAACGCACCGCTCACAGTAGCCGCCACCAGCATCGAGACATCCATGCCCGTCTGATTGGACAAACCTATCACCACTGGCAAAATGGCGGAAATTGTGCCCACAGAAGTGCCGATAGCCAGCGACACCAGGCACGAAGCCACAAATATACCGGGCAAAATCATATTGGCAGGCAATATATTGAGCGTAAGATTTACCATTTCGTCCACAGCCCCCATCTCTTGTGCAGAACGGGCGAATGCACCCGCCAAAACAAAGATCCACACCATCAGCATGAGGTTTTGCTCGCCGGCCCCTTTTGAGAAAATGCTGATGCGCTCGGTGAGTTTCATGCCGCGCAGCGTAAACATGCCGACAAAAACCGTGAAAAGAAACACAATAACCAACGGCACCTTGTAGAAATCGTCCATAAACACACCAAAACCCACTATCAGCGCTACAAGCACAAACATTGGGCACAGAGCAATCAAGCCGTCTTTATTGGTCACTCGAGTCATTTTGTTATGGAATTTAGATACATCAAGGAATATTGATGCAAAGATAACAATAATTCTTTTTACACATATTATAAATAATGTATAATTTGCATAAAACAAGCTTACATTTCATGCAAAGCCTATGTTTTGGCCGCAAAAACGAGCAAAAACACTAACTCCGTAGAATTTCTATTGCTTCGCCTAAGATAAAGATTTCCCAATTAGATTTCTCCATAAGATTTCTAACAGAGGGCTATAATTGAAAAGGAAGCACAAAAAGGCTGACTACAAACCGTGTTGTAATCAGCCTTAAAATGTCGGAAAGAGGCGACTCGAACGCCCGACCCCTACGTCCCGAACGTAGTGCGCTACCAACTGCGCTACTTTCCGAGCCTTAATTGCGACGCAAAATTAGTTATTTTCTGCAACGAAACCAAATTTTAGCCACAAAATTTGACTTTATTCGTTTTCGCCATCCATAATCTCGCGAACACTCTTATCTACTTCGCTAAGGCGATTCTTGCAAAAAGATATCAATTGCTTGGCCTCCTTGAGGGTATCTGTGAGTGTGTCGATGTCTAATTGCTCCTGCTCCATCTGGCGCAAAATCTCGTTGAGCCTGACAGCCGCCTTTGCATAGGTCATTGTCGTAAGGTCAATATCTTTCTTTTCCATATTATTATATTATTATTGTCTGTTTATTATTTTACGATGCTCTCTACAGTGCCATCGGCAAACGTTGTCACCAGCACATCGCCCGATGTCACGCTGCGAGGACTGCTCACCACCTTGCCGTTTACCCGAGTAATGCTATAGCCGAGCTTGAGCAATTTGTCGGGGCTGTACAATGAAATGGTGCGCTCCATGCTTTCCAGGCGCTGTTGCTCTGAGCGAATGTGGCGTTGCGCCATGTCAACAAACTGCTCTGCCGCAGGCAACTGCAGATTCTTAATACGCACAAGGTTTAATGAGTTTTGGCAAATGCGCTCATAGACCAACAGCAATTGCGATTCCCTGTCATGACAGGCAAAACTGGCGTAATGATTAATGCGCTCGGCCATATTCTGCATCTTCTCGCGAGCTGTTTGAAGTGCATCCGCTGCATAGTTCAGGATGTCGCTTTCTGCTTCGGCAATCCAACAAGCTTCGGCATCCATGGCGTCAATCAAGAATGCTGCCACGGCTGTGGGGGTTTTAAGATGGGTGTGGGCCACAAAATCAAGCACCGTAGTGTCGCGCTCGTGGCCTATACCCGTAAATATCGGCAATGGGAACTGTGCGCACACAGAGGCCAAATCATAATCTTCGAAACATGCTAAATCTACAGCGGCACCGCCACCTCGAATAATGACAACCACATCCCACGACTCGGCCTCGTCGGCCACCTGTGCCAGGGCCTCAATAATAGAAGCCGCGGTGTTTTCACCCTGCATCGTGGCGGCAAAAAGCTTGTGCACAAAAGCATAGCCTTGCGGGTTGTGGTCCAGCTGATTGCAAAAATCTCCATAGCCAGCTGCGGTGGGTGAAGATATGACTGCTATGCGCTGCAAAGGTCGCGGCAAAGGCAATTGCTTATTCATATCTATTACGCCATCGAGCTCCAACTGACGCAGAATTTCCTTCCAAGTCGGATCGTAGCCATGTCGTTCTGTGGGCCAAGGAGTTGAA
>JAZUHM010000365.1:0-3194 GCA_045641725.1 Bacteroidaceae bacterium
TTATTATAAATAAAAAGTAAACGTTAATTATCGTGAATTAGACATTAATTATTCATTATTTTTTTTTGTGCGAGCGAGGCTTGAGGGGTAGCCCCTGACAAGGTTAGTAACTAAGTGTGGGGCTACCCCTCACCGCTGCGCGGAGCTCCCCTAAACAGGGGAGCAGACGGCTCAATCGAGTCATTTGTTTTACGGGACACTAATATTTTGCAAACTAATGCTCTCAAAATGGCATGTATGGGGGTAGGAATGGTGGCTATTTGGCTACCTATTTATATATATACGCGCGTGAATGGGCTGAATTTGCGCAATAATGATTAACTTTGCAGTCCGAAATAACGAAAAGTTTATAGGAGATGACAGAAATTCGTAACATTGCAATCATCGCTCACGTTGACCACGGCAAGACTACGCTGGTTGACAAGATGCTGTTGGCTGGCAACCTCTTCAGGGAGAATCAGCAGACCGGTACTCTAATCCTCGACAACAATGACCTTGAGCGCGAGCGCGGTATAACCATCCTTTCTAAGAACGTCAGCATCAACTACAAGGGTGTCAAGATCAATATCATCGATACTCCGGGACACTCCGACTTTGGCGGCGAGGTGGAGCGTGTGCTCAACATGGCCGATGGCTGCATTCTGTTGGTAGATGCCTTTGAGGGCCCTATGCCTCAGACTCGTTTTGTGCTGCAGAAGGCTCTGGAGATCGGCCTCAAGCCAGTGGTGGTGGTCAACAAGGTTGACAAGCCCAACTGCCGCCCCGAGGAGGTGTATGAGATGGTGTTTGACCTGATGTTCAGCCTTGGCGCCACCGAAGACCAGCTTGACTTCCCGGTTATCTACGGTTCGGCCAAGAACGGCTGGATGGGCGAGGATTACAACACTCCTACCAACGATATCACCTATCTGCTCGACAAGATTGTGGAGGTCATTCCTGCGCCGGCCATCAATGAGGGCACTCCGCAGATGCTTATCACCTCGCTCGATTACTCGAGCTACACGGGTCGCATCGCTGTGGGCCGTGTAAACCGCGGCACTATCAGGGAGGGCATGAATATCACCATTGCCCACCGCGACGGCAGCTTTGAGAAGACTAAGATCAAGGAGCTCCACACCTTTGAGGGCATGGGCCATGTCAAGACCAGCGAGGTTGGCTGCGGCGACATCTGCCAGATTATCGGCCTCGAGAAGTTTGAGATCGGCGACACCATCTGCGACTTTGAGAACCCCGAGCCGCTGCCCCCTATCAAGATTGACGAGCCCACGATGAGCATGCTCTTTACCATCAACAACTCGCCCTTCTTTGGCAAGGAGGGCAAATACTGCACCAGCCGCCAGATAGAGGAGCGCCTGGAGAAGGAACTGCAGAAAAACCTGGCCCTCAGAGTCGATAAGACCGACTCGTTTGACAGCTGGATTGTGTCGGGCCGCGGCGTGCTGCACCTCTCAGTGCTGATCGAGACCATGCGCCGCGAGGGCTACGAGTTGCAGGTGGGTCAGCCGCAGGTTATCTACAAGGAAATCGACGGCGTGAAATGCGAGCCCATCGAGGAACTCACAATCAACGTGCCGGAGGAATTTTCGAGCAAGATGATCGACATGATTACCCGCCGCAAGGGCGATATGGTGTCGATGGAAAGCCAGGGCGACCGCGTGAATATCGCCTTCGACATCCCGTCGCGCGGCATTATCGGCCTGCGTACCAATATTCTCACCGCATCGCAGGGCGAGGCCATCATGGCCCACCGATTCAAGGAGTACCAGCCTTACAAGGGCGAGATTACCCGCCGCGTCAACGGCTCCATCGTGGCCCTCGAGGACGGCACCGTGTTTGCCTATGCCCTCGACAAACTGCAGGATCGAGGCAAGTTCTTCATCAATCCTCAGGACCAGGTTTATCTGGGCCAGGTTGTCGGCGAGCACGTGCACGAAATAGACCTCGTGGTGAACGTAACCAAATCAAAACAGCTCACCAATGTGCGCGCCAGCGGCACCGACGAAAAGGCACACATCGTGCCGCCAGTGATATTCAGCCTTGAGGAGGCGCTGGAGTACATTAAGGAAGACGAATACGTGGAGGTAACTCCCAAGAGCATGCGAATGCGCAAGATAATCCTCGACCACATGCAGCGCAAACGCGCCGACCGCAACCAGGAGTAAGGGCCCGATTATCAGCCAATTGCGAAACTATACCGACAAGCCGCTCAACCAATGTTGAACGGCTTGTCGGTTGAATGCAAGACGCAGTCTGCTCGCGGCCCGCCCCCTGGCAGAACCATTGCCCGCGTGGCCATAAAATGAGATTGTGAGCGCAATAATTAGCATAATTGAATTGAAATCATTATATTTGCAAACAAAATAAATTCAGGCAGGTGCCGCACCGCACGAGATGAAGAATTATCTGAAAATACTCAACAGCAGCAACTCCAAGAAGGCGCAGTTTCTGAGGTTTTGCCTCAACGGCTGTCTGGCAGTGGGCGTGCAGTATGTGGTGTTTTGGGTGCTGATTCACTGGATAGACGTTAATGTGGCGCACACGGTGGGATATATCGTGTCGTTTGTGTCTAACTTTGTGATAACCAGCTACTGGACTTTCCACTCACGGCCCTCGTGGAAGCGCCTCACGGGTTTTGGCGGTTCCCACTTGGTGAATTTCTTTATCCAGCTGGGCTTCCTCAACCTGTACCTGTGGCTCGGCGTGCCCAAGGAGTGGGCCGAACTGCTGGCCATGGCCTCTGCCGTGCCCATCAACTTCGCGATGCTGCGCTGGGTGTTTAAGAAGAAAAGCCCCAAGGCTGCGGGCGAGTCCGGAGGCGAAGAAAACTCCGGCGACGCTGGAGCCCCGGCAATTCATGACAAATAAATAACAGACAATATGGTTCTACTGAGTTTTGATACCGAAGAATTTGACGTGCCTCGCGAGCATGGCGTTGACTACGACACGCTCAAGGAGGGCATGGAGGTGTCGCGCTATGGCACCACCGCCATCTTGGATTTGCTGAAGGAGGAGGGCGTGCGTGCCACCTTTTTCTGCACCACCAACTTCGCAGAGAATGCCCCCGAGATCATGCAGCGCATTATCGACGAGGGCCACGAGGTGGCTGCCCACGGATGCGACCACTGGCAGCCCAAGGCCGAGGACGTGATAGTGTCGAAACAAAAACTCGAGGCCCTCATTGGCCAAGTCGGAGG
>JAZUHM010000366.1:0-2457 GCA_045641725.1 Bacteroidaceae bacterium
GGGTGTAGGCCCTGACTTCATAGAATCCTGAATAGCACCTGATGGGATCGAGTTCAAACTCGCCAAACGTGCGTCCATTCTCCACGGGCAGAATCTTGCGCTCTACCATCTCGCCCAACGGGTTGAGCAGCTCCACATACAGAACCTTGCTCACATCGGTAGGCAGCAGTGTGCTGGCCTTGAAGACATAAGCCTTAAACCAGATTGTCTCGCCAGGAAAATAGCCATTGTTGTCGAGGTGCAGATACACCTTCTCCTGAGGATAATTATCCTTGTAGGACAGGATATTACCCATAAAATTCCTAATATTCTGCATTGCCTGCTGAGCCTGCGTCTGCACAGGCAGCGATAACAACAAGCAGGCCAGCATGCCGGCTATAGCGCGAGAAAAAGATTTAAAACTTCTCATGGGAATAAATTTAGGATTGGGGATTACCAGAGACTACTACATTATTATACTATGCCCACTAAGCCAGCCAGACTAAGCGAGGGTCAGGTTGAGCTCATCGATAAACCTGCCAAGCTCGGGATTTTCTGTGCGCATCTTGGCTATCAGTTCTACAGGATTGGTGATAATCCTCACCACCTCGGCCGGCAGAATCTTGACCTGCAGCTTTATGTCAGGCAACTTGAATGCTTGTTGCAGCATTCCCTCTATATATGGCACATACCTGTCAAACTGCTTCTTGACCATCTCATTGTGGAGCGAGACCTCCACCTTGTGGTCGGCCAGACACTTGATCGGCATGGCGAGCATGCGACTCGACATCGGATAGTCGTATTGCTCAATCGCCTTGCTGCACATGGCCCACTGCTTCTCCAGCTGTGTGTCGGCAAACATAATCACGCCGTCAGTATCGGCAGTGACCTCCACATCCTCAATTACATCTGAGTCGTAGTCATCGTCGGCATCAGGGTCGTTGGCGGCGGGGGGATTGACCGCTGCGGCAATGCTTGGCGGCACTGGCGGCATGGGCGAAGGGCCCGCCGTCGGCGCTGGAGCACCAGGCGCGGCTGGAGCGGCACCAGCAAAGGCGGCTCCTTGGCTTGCCATGGCGGCGCGGGTCTTATTGAGCATATCCTTGAGCGACGGACGAGCCAAACCTATGATTGGGCGCGCAGCGGCAGGGGCGGCTGAAGCGGCAGGACTGGCAGGCGCGGCAGGTGCGCTCTGAGGAATCTGACTAACGGGTGCAGCTACTGAGGCTGCAGCCTGAGTGGCTGCGGCCTGAGGGGCAGATGCGACGGGCTGCTGAGCCTCCCGGCGTGCCTGGACTGCCTGCTGCATGAGGACAGTCTGTTTGAATAGTGGTTTAAGTCTTATTGCAGGGCGGCGCCCCGCACCCACTGAGTCGTCTTCGCTGAATTGTGCGGCCTCGATGAGGGTTATCTCCACGGTGAGGCGCTTGTTGTACGATGTGCGATACTCATTGCTGCAGCGGTCGCAAATGCGGATGGCGAAATACAGGAATTTCAGCGTGCAGCGCTTTGACTGCTCCACATATCGCTGCTTGAGATTGTCGGCCACATTGAGCAAAGGCAGCGTGGCCTGGTCTAGACTCATCATCAGGTCGCGGCAGTGCGACGCAAGACCAGCCATAAAGACACCGCCATTGAAACCCTTGTTCACTATATCGTTGTAGAGCAGCATGCACTCCACCACATTGTGCTCAAGTATAAGGTCGGTCATCTTGAAATAATACTCCTGGTCAAGAGCGTTAATACACTGCAGCACGCTCTCGCTGGTGATGTTGCCTTGCGAGAAATTGCTGACCTGGTCGAAGATTGACAGGGCGTCGCGCATGCCGCCGTCGGCTTTTTGCGCGATTATGCCCAAGGCAGCATCGTCGCAGGTGATGCCTTCCTTTTCGGCCACCATCTTGAGGTTGCCCACGATGTCGTTGATTTCCATTCGGTTGAAATCAAAGATCTGGCATCGGCTGATGATGGTCTGCATAATCTTGTGCTTCTCGGTGGTGGCGAGAATGAAGATCACGTATGAGGGCGGTTCCTCCAGGGTCTTGAGCAGGGCGTTGCCTGCTGCGCCCGAGAGCATGTGCACCTCGTCGAGGATTATCACTTTATACTTACCCAGCTGAGGGGGAATGCGCACCTGGTCGATAATGGCGCGAATATCCTCCACTGAGTTGTTGGCTGCGGCATTGAGTTCCTGTATGTTGATAGAGCGCTGCTCGTTGAAACTGCGGCAGCTCTCGCA
Source organism: Bacteroidaceae bacterium (assembly GCA_045641725.1). Classification (GTDB taxonomy): domain Bacteria; phylum Bacteroidota; class Bacteroidia; order Bacteroidales; family Bacteroidaceae; genus UBA6382. Next base: position 2,219 of record JAZUHM010000366.1, read on the forward strand.
CTCGTCACAGGCTTCGCCGTTGCCCTGCGGATTCATGCAGTTGATGGCCTTGGCAAAGATGCGGGCGCAGGTGGTCTTGCCCACACCGCGCGGTCCGCAAAAGAGGTACGCCGAGGCCAGCTTGTTGTTTTGTATGGCCAGTTTGAGGGTGTTGGCGATAGACTGCTGGCCTATCACGTCCTCAAACTTCTGCGGCCTGTATTTCCTGGCGGAGACTACAAAGTTGTCCATGTTTTTAT
>JAZUHM010000367.1:0-3168 GCA_045641725.1 Bacteroidaceae bacterium
TAGCCCTTGTCCATCACATGGTGGGCCAGCTCAATGGCTTTGTCTATCTGATAGTCGTAGCAGGCCACGCGGAAGAGGTCGATTACGCTCTCAGATTTTGGACGGATTTCGTCGAACTTGATGCGACCGATGTCGGCCATGACAGAGAGTTTGGTTTTGGTATTATTGTCGCCAACAATCTCGCGAACCTCATCTTCAGCGCAAAACTTCCATGGGCCGCACTCTGGGCGTGGGAACTGGTCCTGGCTGCTGATATAGCCAATCTCCATGTAGTCAACGCCAGCTGCTACGCATGAATCGTAAACGCATTTGACAAAATCCTTGCCAAACTGCCACTTGTTCATCAAACCGCCGTCGCGAACAGTGCAGTCTAATACTTTAATGTCTTCTTTAAACATATCGTTAAATATTTTTGAGTTTCTTTTCTTCATTGATAAAATACTGAGTAAGATTGAGATACATCTCTTCTATCGCATCGGGGTCAAGGCCAGCCTCTTGGGCCCATGCGCGCCGAGAGTCTATCACAATCTGTCGGCGTCCCGCATCCTCAATACTGCTGGATGTATTTTCCTTATACTTGACAACTTCTTTGACATAGTCAAATCTCTTGCCCAACAATTCTATAATGGCCTTGTCGATGGTATCAATCTCGCATCTCACCTCTGTGATGTTTTTGCATTCAGCAGGGCGATTTTTGTTAATTTCAGTCATGTGTTTTCATGATAAGTGCAAAATCTGTGCACTAGTTGTAATAAAATGCTACAATTCAAGTGCAAAGATAATAAATCTTGAGTGTTTTTTGGCACAACATCTAACAAAATTTCCATTTTCCCGCCATAAACCTTAGTAAACTTCAATTTTGCAACCAGCCAAAAGCACAAAATGTCAACAAACTACAATACCATGTAGCCATCTCAGTATTTAAAATCCACCGCCAAACAAATTCTAAGTTTCGCCCCACCCGCTCTTTGTCTTACTATAATGTTTTATGACCTTACGCCCACACTTTGTGGCCCTCTTAGAAAGATTCGTAGCCAGTTACATACCAATCGCTATATATGTGAATTGGCTGGCACAGACTGGCAAATATATCATAAAGATGAAATATTTCTATGGCAGACTTAACAAAAAGAGCCCTTCGCAGTGAAAGGCTCTTTTCTATATCATCTGTTTGAAATCTATTAGAATTCAGCAGTCTTTGGAGTACGTGGGAATGGGATTACGTCGCGGATGTTCTGCATACCAGTAACGAAGAGGATAAGACGCTCAAAACCGAGGCCAAAACCACCATGAGGGCAGCTACCGAAACGACGGGTGTCAAGATACCACCACATATCCTTCATTGGAATGTCGCGCTCCTTGATTTCGTTCATCAGCTTGTCGTAGTTTTCCTCACGAACAGAACCGCCGATAATCTCGCCAATCTGCGGGAAGAGTACGTCTGTACCTTGTACGGTTTCCTCCATCTCCTCGCCGTTGAAGACTGGTTTCTCTTCGTCTATCTTCATATAGAAAGCCTTAATCTTCTTAGGATAGTTTGTCATGATTACAGGCTTCTTAAAGTATTCCTCTACAAGATAACGCTCGTGCTCAGAGGCGAGGTCGTCACCCCAGTTGCATGGGAACTCAAACTTCTTGCCATCCTTAATAGCCTGCTGAAGAATCTCAATACCCTTGGTGTATGGCAGGCGCACGAAATCCTCCTTCAGGACACCCTCAAGGCGCTCGATGAGACCTTTGTCAATCATTTTATTGAGGAACTCGAGGTCGTCTTTGCAGTTGTCAAGAGCCCAGCGCACGCAATACTTAATGAAATCCTCCTCGAGATCCATAAGGTCAGGGAGTTCGATAAAGCAAACCTCTGGCTCAATCATCCAGAACTCTGCCAAGTGGCGAGGAGTATTTGAATTCTCTGCGCGGAATGTAGGCCCAAAAGTATAGATAGCACCGAGAGCGGTAGCACCAAGCTCGCCTTCAAGCTGACCAGACACGGTCAGTGAGGCCTGCTTACCAAAGAAATCGTCATCGTAGATGATCGAGCCGTTCTCGTCCTTCTTGAGGTCGTAAAGGTTCTTGGTTGTAACCTGGAACATCTGGCCTGCGCCCTCACAGTCGCTGGCAGTAATCAGTGGAGTGTGGAAATAGAAATAGCCGTGCTCGTGGAAATAGGTGTGGATGGCCATTGCCATGTTGTGGCGAATGCGCATGACGGCACCAAAGGTGTTGGTACGCAGACGCATGTGAGCATGCTGACGCATATACTCAAACGACTGGCCCTTCTTCTGCATTGGATAGTCGGAGTCGCATGTACCATATAATATAATGTTGTTAGCCTGAATCTCGGCAGCCTGACCTGCGCCAATACTCTCAACAAGGGTACCGGTGCAAGAAATACATGCGCCTGTGGTTATCTGCTTCAACATTTCCTCATCAAACTTATCTACATCAGCCACAATCTGGATATTCTTGATTGTAGAACCGTCGTTGAGGGCAATAAAATTCACCGATTTGCTGCCGCGCTTAGTGCGAACCCAACCCATGACGGTCACTTCAGAGCCAAAGTCTGTGCGCTTAAGAGCGTCAATTATTTTTGTGCGTTTCATTATTATATCTTTTCTTAATCTTGTTAATTCAATACTTGTTCACTCTACCCTATTCGTAAGCGCCCATGCGGAGCATGTTGACCTCGGCCTCCTCAAGGAAGCGCCAGTGGCCACGACGGAGATTCTTCTTGGTAAGGCCTGCGAAATAAACTCTGTCGAGCTTTACCACCTTATATCCAAGGCTCTCAAAGATGCGGCGCACGATGCGATTCTTGCCGCTATGAATCTCGATGCCAATCTGCTTGCGGTCGGTTTCGTTTGCATATTCCACGCGGTCAGCTTTTATCTCACCATCCTCAAGCATGATGCCTGCCAGAATCTTCTGCATGTCGGCAAAGCTTACAGACTTGTTGCAATAAACGTGGTAAATCTTCTTCTTCATAAACTGAGGGTGCATCATCTTGGCAGCCATTTCGCCGTCGTTAGTAAGAAGCAGCACACCGGTTGTATTGCGGTCGAGGCGGCCAACCGGATAGATTCGCTCAGGACAAGCGCCCTTGACGAGGTCCATCACAGTCTTGCGTCCCTCTGGATCGTCGGCGGTTGTCACATAATCCTTTGGCTT